>NZ_JBAPPI010000193.1:0-1887 GCF_049280035.1 Mycobacterium sp.
CTGATCGTCAACCAGGCCTACGAGAACATGGGCCTGGCGTCCACCCAGATGCTGGGCGGCATTCTCGACGGCCTGATGCGCAACACCCCCGAAGCGCTCGACTTCGTCCAGACCGCCGCCACCGAGGGTGTCCGGGCCGCGGTCGAGCGCCGCGACGGGCCGTTCGGCGACTACAGCCAGGCGCCTCCGGAGCTGCGCCCCGACCCGTCGCACGTCATCACGCCATGAGGCTTTAGCCGTAGGTGAAGGAAAACACTTGCAGCCCTTTGCTGCAGCGCACGTCAAGCAGTCCGCGGGCCAGGTCGTTGCGGTCGACGATCTGGTGTGAGGTCGGCGGCCCACTGACCGGCACCGTGGCAGTCTTCCCGTCGCGCGTCACCGTCAGATTCCCGGTTCCGCCGACGACGATGTAGACGTTTTTGGCGTAGTAGTTCAGCTCGATGCTCGACGTGTCGCTGTTGGCGGTCGCGCCCTCGTAGTCGAGTGCCCACGGTCCCTGCAGGGCGAAGGTGTCGTTCGGCATTGCGGGCGGGTAGGTGAAGGTCGCCTGCCCCTTGTCGTAGACGCCGCTTCCGGCGTAGTTGACCATCTTGCCGACGCCGAAGTACGTCTCGGGAGTCAGGCCGCGCTGCGGGGTGGTGTCGGGTGCGTCCACCCGCGGGGGCAGTGCGACTTTCGGTCGCGCGCCGGCGATCAGCTCACGGATCAACTGCTCGGTGCCGTCGTAGTCGCCTTCGCCATAGTTGACGTGCCGGACGACACCGCCGGCGTCGATCAGATATTCGGCCGGCCAGTACAGGTTGCGGTAGTTCGTCCACGTCGAGTAGCTGTTGTCCTGGGCGATCGGGTAGGTGATGCCGATGTCGGCAGCGCCCTTTTTGACGTTGCCGGTGACCTTCTCGAACGCGTACTCCGGGGTGTGCACGCCGATGACCTCGAAACCGTCGTTGTGATAGGCCTTGTACCAACCTTCGACGTGCGGGATCGCGCGCTGGCAGTTGATGCAGGAGTAGGCCCAGAAGTCGATCAGCACCACCTTGCCCCGCAACGAGTGGAGGTCGATCGGTTTATCGCCCGGGGTGTTCAGCCACGCAGTGATGCCCTTGAGGTCGGGCGCGGAGCCACAGTTCTGCAGCGCCGGGGAGCCACTGGTGCAGTTCGACAGCTCTTTGTTCTGGCCGTTGACGATCCCGCCCAGCTCTTGCTGGATCTGTTGCTCGCTGCCCAGTTTCTTCTCCAATGAGCTGGTGTAGTCCGGGATGGCCCGCTGCAGCGCCGCAGGCAGATTGAACACCAATGCCACCGCCAGCAGCAGGGTCACCACCCCTGCCGTGATCCGGATCTCGCGTTGGCGACGGCGAAAAGCACTGACCCGCTGGGTAACTCGTTGACCGGCCAACGCAAAGCACAACAGCGGCACCGCCGTGCCCAGGGCGAAGGCCACGGTGAGGATGACGACGGGCATACCGATGCTCGCGGTGGCGCCGGCCACCACAATCGCAGCCAACACTGGGCCGGCGCATGGAACATAGAGCACGCCGAGTGCCAGGCCGAGACCAAACCCGTTGCTACGAGCGGCGATCTGTTTTTGCGGGATGCGGGAGAACGGCCGCTCCAGCAGCTGCTCGAAGCGCGGGAAGATCAAGCCGAGACCGATTGCGATCAACGCGACCAGCGCGATCCAGCGGATGGCATCCTGCGGCAAGTGCAGCAACGACAGCAAAGCCGAGCCGATCAGCGTGACCAGGCTGAAGCTCAGGACCAGGCCGCCGATCACCCGATATGGTCGCGAGACTTCATGTTTCGTCTTGACCGCGACCGTGCCGTCTGCCGTGCCCTGTGTGTCGGACGTACCGGACGTGCCGGAGAAGAAGATCACCGGCAGCA
>NZ_JBAPPI010000194.1:0-4697 GCF_049280035.1 Mycobacterium sp.
CCTCCGGCTTGCGCATCTCGGCCACCCGCTCGGCCAGCGGCAGATCGGCGATCGCGCGGTAGCTCGGGTAGAGCACGACCGGGTTGGCGCTCAGCTGCAACCCGATGATCAGCCCGATCGGCCGCGGCAGCAACTGTGCGGTGACGTCACCACCGGCAGCGTTGGCCTTCTCGACCATGGTGATGGCATCCGGCCACGTCGGGTCGCCGGCGTTGGCGACGACGAGCGTGAAGGTGACCGGCAGCCCGACGTCCTCGGCGACGTCGAACACCGTTTGCAGCACCGGCTGATAACCGCCGGCCGGAATGTCGGGCACGAATTGCAGCAGACCGCCGCCGCCGTCGACCACGCCGCGCGCGATCTCTTCAATTTCCTCGCGGGCGGCGTCGTAACTCGGGATCGGCGAGCCGCTTTCGGTCTTGTGGATGGTCAGCCGCGACGACGCGAACCCCAGCGCGCCGACCTCGATCGCCTCTTTGGCCAGCGCCCGCATCTTCGCGAGGTCTTCGGCAGTGGCCGGCTCGCGGTCGGCGCCGCGCTGACCCATCACGTAGACCCGCAGCGGCGAGTGCGGAAGGTATGCGGCTACGTCGATATCGCGTTTGCCCGCGTCCAGCGCGTCCAGGTATTCGGGGAACGTTTCCCAGGTCCACGGCAGGCCGTCGGTCATCACGACACCGGGAATGTCCTCGACTCCCGCCATCACGTCGACCAGGACGTCGTGGTCTTCCTGGCGGCACGGCGCGAAGCCCACCCCGCAGTTGCCCATCACCACGGTGGTCACCCCATGCGCCGACGACGGGGTCAGCCGCTCCGACCAGATGGACTGGCCGTCGTAGTGGGTGTGCAGATCGACAAACCCGGGGGTGACCAACAGCCCCGTCGCGTCGATCTCCCGCGCAGCGGCAGCGCCATTGACAGCCCCGACGACCTCGATGACGCCGTCGCGCACCGCGACGTCACCGACGTACGGTTCGCCTCCGAGCCCGTCGACGATGGTGCCGTTGCGGATGATCAGGTCGTAGGTCATCTAAATAATCTACGACCGTGTCGGTAGCTGATGCCAGGATCAATGTCATGATCGACCATTTCGGAATCAACTGCGTCGACTACCCCAGGTCGCAGCAGTTTTACGACCGGGTGCTGGGCGTGCTGGGTTATTCGCGGCAGGCGGACTTCGGGGATGCTATCGACTACGGGCGCGACGGCAAGCCGGCTTTCTGGATTGCCGAAGGCGCGGGCATGGGCCCGAACCGGGAGGTGCATCTCGCCTTCGCCGCGGCCGACCAGGACGTGGTGCGGGCATTCCACGACGCCGCGGTCGAGTTCGGCGCGGAGTCGCTGCACGCCCCGCGGCCCTGGCCGGAATATCACCCCGGCTACTTCGGCGCCTTCGTCCGTGACCCCGACGGCAACAACGTCGAAGCGGTCTGCCACGCGTAGGGTCGCCGGTATGTCGAGCCCCGATACCGCCACTCGGGAATTGCTGCGCGACGCGTTCACCCGGTTGATCGAACACGTCGATGACCTCACCGACGGCCTCACCGACGAACAGGCCAGCTACCAGCCCAGCCCCAACGCCAACAGCATCGCGTGGCTGATCTGGCACAGCGCCCGGGTGCAGGACATTCAGCTCGCCCCGATCGCCGGCATCGAGCAGGTGTGGCTCAGCGACGGCTGGGTGGACCGCTTCGCGCTGGACCTGCCGCGCGACGACACCGGCTACGGGCACAGTCCCGAAGACGTGGCCAAGGTGCAGGCATCAGCCGATCTGCTGGCCGGCTACTACCACGCCGTGCACAAGGTGACGCTGGAATTCGTCGCCGGCGTCACCGCCGAGGACTTGGCGCGCATCGTCGACCGGAACTGGGATCCACCGGTGACCGCCAGCGCCCGGGTGGTCAGCATCATCGACGACTGCGCGCAGCATCTCGGTCAAGCCGCCTACGTGTTGGGCATGTTGTCCGGGTGAACTTGACACCTGTCGAGGCCAGTGCGATCCAGGTCACATGCCGCGGCTAACATGGCGACCATGACCGCCATCACACCTGTCAAGCCCGCGACCGAACTCGAATTTTCCGGTACCGGCACCGTCCTGAACCCGGCTACCGGCGCCGTCGCCGGCGAAGTGCAGTGGACCGACCCGGCCGACGTCCCCACTATCGCCGCCGGGCTGCGGGTGGCCCAACGCGAATGGGAGCAGCGTGGCGCCCAGGGGCGCGCCAAAGTGCTGGCTCGCTTCGCAGTGTGGCTGGGCGAACACCGCGGCGAGATCGAAAAGCTGCTGATCCAGGAAACCGGCAAGTCCGCCGTCGACGCGGCACAAGAGGTGCCGCTGCTGATCATGATCCTGTCGTACTACATCAAGACGATGGAGAAAGCGCTGGCGCCCGAGCGCCGGCCGGCGGCGTTGCCGTTCCTGGCGATCAAGAAGGTCACCGTGCACTACCGGCCGCGGCCGGTGGTGGGGATCATCGCGCCGTGGAACTACCCGGTGGCCAACGCGCTGATGGACGGCATCGGCGCATTGGCCGCGGGCTGCTCGGTGTTGCTGAAGCCGTCCGAGCGCACCCCGCTGACAGCCGAGGTGCTGCGTCGCGGCTGGCTTGAGTCGGGTGGGCCCGAGGTGCTGGCACTGGTTCAGGGCGCCCGCGAGGTCTCCGAAGCCGTCATCGACAACGTCGATTTCGTTCAGTTCACCGGATCTAGCGGCACGGGACGCAAAGTGATGGAGCGCGCCGCCCGCCGGTTGACGCCGGTCAGCCTGGAGCTGGGTGGCAAGGACCCGATGATCGTCCTCGAGGACGCCGACGTCGAGCTGGCCGCGCACGCCGCCGTGTGGGGCGCGATGTTCAATGCCGGGCAGACTTGCGTATCGGTCGAGCGGGTCTACGTGCTGGAGCCGGTTTACGACCAGTTTGTGAAGTCCGTGGTGCGTGACGTGCAGGCGCTGCAGGTCGGCGCCGGCGACGGGCATAGCTTTGGAGGGCTGATCGACGAGCAGCAGCTGGCCCTGACCGAGCGCCACGTCCGCGAGGCGGTGGCCGCGGGCGCGCGGGTGTTGACCGGCGGAAAACGCGCCGACAAGCCGGGCAGCTTCTACCAGCCGACGGTGCTCGTCGACGTGGACCACTCGATGACGTGCATGACCGAGGAGAACTTCGGCCCCACGCTGCCGATCATGAAGGTCGGCTCCGTCGACGAAGCCATCCGACTGGCCAACGACAGCGAATACGGGTTGAGCGCCTCGGTGTTCTCCCGCGATATTGATCGGGCGAAAGAGATTGCGCTGCAGCTTGATTGCGGCGCGGTCAACATCAACGACGTGATCGCCAACCTGATGTGCACGACGGCGCCGATGGGCGGTTGGAAGACGTCGGGTATCGGGGCACGGTTCGGTGGCGCCGACGGGCTGCGCAAATACTGCCGCGTCGAGACGGTGGTCGGGCCTCGCACCAATGTTGGCGCGGGCGGCAGCTACTACCACAATTCACTCAAGGCGCTGACCCGGATGAATCGGATGCTGACCCGGCTGGCGCTGGCACGTCCGCGTCGCGTCGCCAAGTAGGCGCGTGCGGTTCGCGGTCACGGCGCTGCTGTGGCTGCTCACCACGGCGGCGTTAACCGTGGTCGTGCCGACGGCGTGGGCGCAGACACACGTCATCGACGTCGGCGGCTACACGGCAATGGCCGAGAAGGCCGCGAGTGACCCGACGCTGCAGGCCGCGGTGGCGTCCGAGCTGACTTCCAAGGCGACGACGCTCATCAGCGAGCAGGGCTACGCCATCAGCTCGTCAGAGGTACATAACGTGGCCGCCGCCTACACCGCCAGCCCGTCGTTCCCGCCGCATTTCGCCGAGGCCAATCGACAGCTGCATGGCTGGCTGTTCACCCGCGCCGGCACGCAGTCCAACCAGTGGGTGGTTGATGTGGCGCCGATGCTCAACGACCCTGTCTTCGACCGGCTCCTGATCGGTCTCCACGTACAGGTGCCGTCCACGGTGGCCGTTCCATTGACGGTGGCGACACCAAAGGTATTGCAGCCCGGCAAATTACGGCTGGTAGCCACCTGGGGTCTGTGGGTGAGCATAGTCGCGGCGGTGCTGACCGGAATCTGCGCGCTGCTGACACCGGCTGTCGCGCGCAGTCGCGGCAGAGCGCTCGCCGGCCTGGGTATTTCGGCGTTGCTGGTCGGCGCGGCCGGTTGGGCGGCCATCGAACTCGCCCGCCGCCGTATCGGCGATGCGCTGAACCACACCACCGGCGACATCCGCCGGATCGCCGACGTCATGGTCGGCGAAGCCGAAAGCAGTCTGCACCGATGGCTCGACGTGACGCTGGCCGCCGGCGGAGTGCTGGTGGTGCTTGGCGTATTAGCCGCCGTCCTGGGCAGTCTGCGGGCATCGTGAGTTTGCACCCACGGCTGTGATCCGACGAAAATCACAGCCGTGGGTGCAATCTCGCGTCAGAGCGCCTCGTCTAGGTCAACGACAGCTTGGCAAGGATCTTTCCGGTCGGCTGCGGTGACCCGTTGCCGGGTTCGACGGTGAACGCCAGCACGGTGGAATTCCCGAGGTTCGTCACTATGTCGGTGGTCGACGGCGCGACGGCCGCCGTGTTCATCGTGCCCGCCGACGTCGGGCCGTTGTCGCCGATCAGCCACATCTGATACACGGTGCCCTGCGAGGGTGGCGGCA
>NZ_JBAPPI010000195.1:0-3039 GCF_049280035.1 Mycobacterium sp.
CATCGAAGCGGTGTGCAGCCAGCACCGGTATCAGCTCGGCCATCCCCTCCATCTGTTGCCCCTTTTCGACGCATGCTCGGGTCGCTGAGCGTCCGCCCAACCGCTGTCGCACAAACCTTAATACGCACTCGCCGCGTCGAAATCTGAACTGGGTCGAGGTAGTGGGTCAGTTTGACCGGGGAAAATGCGACGGCTCGTAGCTCATTTGGGTCAGAATCAGCTTTCGGTAGGGGTTAGTTTGGCCCCTGTGCGGCGGCCGGCGCTGGACTCGCACAGTCCCGCTACGTGATCGGCTGGCTGAAATCGAACCGAACCTTTTGCGGGTCGGTCGCATCAACCTGTACCGGGATGGTCGCGCCGGTCTGCAGGTGGCCCACGACGACGTGGCTAAGATCAACCGTCCGCTTAACTGTCACGTCGTAGGGTTGGCGGCCAGGGACTTCCACCCTCAGTCCGATCCGGAGCGCGAGAGCATCTCCCGCTTGGTACGGGGCCGTGGCCCGATTCACCGATAAAACCTGCGCCGTCCCCGTCAGCGCGGCACCGCGAATTTTGGGATTCATGAACTTCGTCTGCCAGATGCCGACGACGACAGCCGCGAGGATCCCGACGGCAATGATCCACAAATTGCTGAGGTTCCACAAATAGTGCACTGACGCACGGTAGCACCGTCCTCGCCGCTACCGATCCCAAAATTGAAGGGCGCGGCATCAATCGAGTAGTGCGGCGATGTCGCGGTGCGTCCAGATGCGGTTGGTGATGCCGACAGCCATTGCGGGCGTTGTCTTGTGGCCGCCCGTCGATTTGGTGAGGGTGCCGTGCGGGCGGGCGAAGTTGTACGACATGTAGTGCAGCGACACCTAGTGGGCCAAGTTCTCGACCTTCTTTGAGAACCCGTTGGTGAGCCGGGTAAACCGGCGCATCCCCATCCGCATGGACAGGTTTTGGCGCTCCACGTAGGACGTGCTGGCCTTGTCGAGCTCGGGCTTGCCTTGCACTACCCGCAAGTCAATGCCGGTGCACACGGCGGGACTGTAACGACGTTCGTTGTCGATCCCGGCAGGGAATAGTGTCGCAGTATGGACATCTCTTGCGCCTTCGCGACCTCGTCGGACACCCCGGCACACGTGCAGGTGGCCGAAAAGCTCGGCTACCGGCGAGCGTGGCTCTATGACTCCCCCGCGCTTCAATCCGACGTGTGGATGGTCCTTTCGCGTTGTGCTGAACGCACGTCGCGCATCGGCCTCGGGCCGGGTGTGCTCGTTCCCAGCCTGCGTCACCCCATGGTCAACGCCGCCGCAATCGCCGAGCTCGCAGACCAAGCGCCGGGTCGCGTCGCAGTGGCCGTCGGGTCGGGCTTCACCGGCCGGTTCGCGCTGGGCAAGCGGCCCATGCCGTGGCGCCAGGTCGCTGAATACGTCCGATGCTTGAGGGCGCTGCTGGCCGGCGAAACCAGCGAATGGGACGGCGCGAAAATCCGCATGCTGCACCGGCCTGGCTTCGGCGCGAAGCGACCGCTCAACGTCCCGATCTTGATCGGCGCCGACGGCCCGAAGGGGCTGGCGGTGGCGGCCGAACTCGGCGACGGCGTGTTCTCCGCCGCCGTCCCCCAACCCGATGCGGTCAAGGTGGCCGATTGGAGGGCGCTGCTGTCCTTCGGCACAGTGCTCGATGAGGGCGAGCAGCTGACCTCTGCTCGGGTCGTCGACGCCGCCGCGCCTGCAGCGGTGGTTATGTATCACGCCGCCTACGAGCGCGGCGGCGCGGCCGCGGTTGACGGGCTACCGGGCGGGCGCGAGTGGCGTGCGGCGGTCGAGGCCTGTCCGGAGGCCGAGCGGCATCTCGCAATCCACGAGGGACACCTGGTCAAGGCCAACCCCCGGGACGAGCCACACGTCGGCGACCTCATACCGTTGGCCAGCGCCACGGCGTTGGTGGGTACAGCGCAACAGGTATCGGAGCGCGTTGCCGGATTCGGCGCACTCGGCGTCACCGAACTCGTTTACCAGCCGGCCGGATCCGACATCGAGCGAGAGCTCCGCGCCTTCGCATCCGCCATGGGTCTTAAGGGCTGAGGTATTACCGTGTGGTGATGGCTGCCAAAGTTATCGTCACGGCGTTGCTTGCTGCGCTTTTTGCGTTTGCCAGCTTGATCAAGCTGTTCGGGGTGCGGCAATCGCTCGCGATCCGCGACCATCTCGGCGTTAAGCCGGCGCAATGGCGCTTGATTGGGCTACTCGAACTGGCCGGCGTCGCCGGTGTCTTGGTGGGTTTGGTCTGGGCGCCGCCGATCGGTGTCGCCGCCGCCATCGGGCTTGCTCTGCTCTTGTTGGGCGCCATTGTTTTTCACGTGCGCGCATCAGACAGCGTCGCTGACACGGCTCCGGCGGTGATCGGCCTGGGCCTGGCTGTCGCGACCGCCATCCTGCAGTCGGTCTAACGGCTACTGTCGCGCCCGCGCCAGCACTAGTAAGCTGGGCTAAATGAATGACGTTGTCATCGCCGGCGCCGGCCCCAATGGTCTGATGCTGGCTTGTGAGCTCGCACTGTCCGGAATCCGGCCGATCGTGTTGGACCCGTTGCCGGGACCAAATCCGGAGCCGCGCGCCAACGGGGTGACGGGCCAAGGGGTTCGGATTCTCGACCATCGAGGTTTCTACAGCGTCCTGGCGGAGACCGATGACCCACCGCAGCCGTCCCCTTGGGCCATGTTTGCGGCCTTGACGCTGGATCTGGCGGGGACGGCCGATACCCAAAACTATATGGTCGCCGTGCAGCAGCCCCGCCTTGTGCAAATCCTTGCCGAGCGCGCCGGCGAGTACGACGTGGACATTCGCTGGGACCACCGGCTGACAGGCTTCGACCAACGCGCCGACGGCGTCACCGTGCAGGTCGCCGGTCCGGATGGTGACTATGAGCTAATGGGATCCGAACAGCGAGCCTTCGCTCGATAGGTTCTTGTTCGGGGGACGCTGTTCACCGAGCCGCCGGTTGGTGAGCGTCGTTATGAGCTGAAGCGCTGGTCGACTTCTAAGGCTA
>NZ_JBAPPI010000196.1:0-2493 GCF_049280035.1 Mycobacterium sp.
ACTTCGTCGAGATCGAACAGATAAGCGACTTCGCTGGCCGCGACCAAGTGACCGTTGTGGATGGGGTCGAACGTCCCACCCATCACTCCCAACCGCCGCTTTCGCATGGTTCGCCAGCTTACTGGAGCGGCGCCGCGCACCCGATTGCAGCGAGGATGTCGCTCGCCTGGCTAGACGGGCAGCAGCCGGTCGATCACCGCTGCCAGTTGCTTGGCAGAGCGGCATTCGTGCATCGTGATCACCTCTTGGTAGCGCGGTACTGCCGAGTCGCCACTGCCCCACAGGTGTTTGGGCTCCGGGTTGAGCCAGTGTGCGTGCCGGCTGGCGGTCACCATGTGAGCCAACACGTCGGTGGCCGGGTCGCGGTAGTTGGTGCGGCCGTCGCCGAGCACCAGCAACGAACTGCGCGGCGACAGCACGTTCGGGTGCGCCTGAACAAACGAGACGAACGCGTTGCCGTAATCACTGTGCCCGTCGCGAGTGTAGACACCCGCTTCGCGGGTGATCCGCTGGATCGCCACGGCCAGGTCGGCGTCCGGGCCGAACAGGTGGGTCACCTCGTCGGCGGTGTCGATGAAAGCAAACACCCGAACGCGGGAAAACTGTTGGCGCAGCGCGTGCACCAACAACAGGGTGAAGTGGCTGAAACCGGCAACCGACCCCGACACGTCGCACAACACCACCAGTTCTGGACGCGCCGGACGCGGCTTACGCAGCACCAAGTCGATCGGCACACCGCCGGTAGACATCGACTTGCGCAACGTCTTGCGCAGGTCGATCGCCCCGGCGCGGGCACGACGCCGACGGGCGGCCAACCGGGTGGCCAGGGTGCGGGCCAATGGTTGCACCACCCGCCGCATTGAGCGCAGCTGCTCGCCCGAGGCACGCAGGAATTCGACGTTCTCGGCCAACTGCGGGATTCCGTACATCTGGACGTGGTCGCGGCCGAGTTGCTCGGCGGTCCGCCGCTTGGTCTCGGCGTCGACCATCTTTCTCAACTGTGTGATCCGCTGGGCAGCAAGCGCTTTGGCGATCTGCTCCTGGGTTGGCGTGGGTTCGTCGCCGTAGGGAGCGAGCAGACCAGCCAACAGCTTGCCTTCCAGCTCGTCCAGTGCCATCGCCTTGAGCGCCTGATACGACGAGAACGACGGGCCGCGGCTGGAGTTGTATTTGCCGTAGGCATCGACGATTTGCGCGATCATCGCCAACAGCCGCTCATCCATGTCAGCGAGGTCGGCGTTGGCGGTGAGCAGATCCAGCAGCATCTGCCGCATCGCCTCGACGTCGTCAGGCGGAAGCTGGATCGCGGGATCGGCCTCGGCTTCTTCAGTGACAACCGCACGTGCGCCCAGCGCTGCGGGCCACCACAGGTCGAACATCGCGTCATAGGTCTCACGATGCTCGGGCCTGCGCAACACCGCACATGCAAGGCCCTCGCGAAGCACCTCGCGGTCGCTGAGACCCAGGACCGCCATCACTTTACCGGCGTCCACCGTCTCCGACGGTCCAACCGAAATCCCTTGCCCGCGAAGCGCTTCGACGAAGCCCACCAGGTGACCCGGCAAGCCGTGCGGGGCCAGCGGATGGTTGGGGCGAACGCGGCGGACGGCCATCAGGGCCCCTAATTCAGCCGAAGTTCGCCGGTGGCGCGCTGGTGGTCGGATTGATGCTTGAGCACCACGCCCAGAGTGGCGGCGATGGTCGCGTCGTCGATGGTGTCCATGCCAAGCGCTAGCACCGTGCGTCCCCAGTCGATAGTTTCGGCCACCGACGGCAGCTTCTTGAGCTGCATTCCGCGTAGCACTCCGATGATGCGCACCAATTCGTCGGCGATGTGTCCGGGCAGTTCGGGGACGCGGGACAGCAGAATACGGCGTTCCAGCTCGGGGTTGGGGAAGTCGATGTGCAAAAACAGGCAACGTCGTTTGAGCGCCTCGGACAGCTCGCGGGTGGCGTTGGAAGTCAGCACCACGAATGGCGCCCGCTCGGCGGTGATGGTGCCCAGTTCAGGGACCGTCACCGCGAAGTCGGAGAGCACTTCTAGCAGCAGACCCTCGATTTCGATGTCGGCCTTGTCGGTTTCGTCGATCAGCAGCACGGTGGGCTCGGTGCGCCGGATCGCGGTCAGCAGGGGCCGCGACAGCAGAAACTCCTCGCTGAACACGTCCATCTTGGTCTGGTCCCAGTCCCCTTGTCCGGCAGTGTTGCCGGATTGAATACGAAGTATTTGCTTCGCGTGGTTCCACTCATAGAGCGCGCGGGCCTCGTCGACGCCTTCGTAGCACTGCAGGCGAACCAAACCGGATTCGGTGGCCTGCGCGACGGCGCGGGCCAGTTCGGTCTTGCCGACACCGGCGGGTCCTTCCACCAGCAGCGGCTTGCCGAGCCGGTCGGCGAGGAAAACCGCAGTGGCGGTGGCAGTATCGACCAGATAGCCGGTTTCAGCCAGCCGCCGCTCGACGTCGTCGATATCGGCGAATAGCGGAACAGGCC
>NZ_JBAPPI010000197.1:0-1909 GCF_049280035.1 Mycobacterium sp.
ACCGGGTTCGCGCGCGCGTTCAAGAACAACATCTTCGGCGGTGACACGCAGGGCGGTTCGACGATCACCCAGCAGTACGTCAAGAACGCGTTGGTGGGATCACAGCGTGCCGGGGTCGGCGGCCTGATCCGCAAGGCCAAGGAACTCGTCATCGCCACCAAGATGTCGGGCGAGTGGTCCAAAGACGATGTGCTGCAGGCCTATCTGAACATCATTTACTTCGGTCGAGGCGCCTACGGGATATCGGCTGCGTCCAAGGCCTACTTCGGCAAGCCCGTCGATCAGCTCACCATGGCCGACGGCGCCCTGCTGGCCGCGCTGATCCAGCGCCCCTCGACACTAGACCCCGCGGTAGACCTCCCAGGCGCTAAGGAGCGGTGGAACTGGGTGCTCGACGGGATGGTGGACGACCGCGCACTGTCGCCGAGGGACCGGGCGGCTCAAGCGTTTCCGCCGACGGTGCCGCCCGATCAGGCCCGCGCGCAAAACCAGACCAGCGGACCTAACGGGTTGATCGAGCGGCAGGTGACCCGGGAGCTGATGGAGCTGTTCAATATCGACGAGCAGACGTTGAACACTCAGGGACTGCAAGTCACCACCACCATCGAGCCGCCAGCGCAGAAGGCCGCAGAGGACGCGGTGTCGAAGTACATGGAAGGGCAGGCTCCTGACATGCGTACCGCGGTCGCCTCCATCGATCCGAAAAACGGAGCGGTGAAGGCCTACTACGGCGGCTCTGACGCCAACGGGTTCGACTTCGCCCAAGCCGGGCTGCAGACCGGGTCGTCGTTCAAGGTGTTCGCGCTGATCGCCGCGCTGGAGCAGGGTATCGGTCTGGGCTACCAGGTGGACAGCTCGCCGCTGACGGTCAACGGCATCAAGATCACCAACGTCGAAGGCGAAAGCTGCGGAACTTGCAATATCGCCGAGGCGCTCAAGCAGTCGCTGAACACCTCCTACTACCGGCTGATGCTCAAGTTGAAACACGGTGCGGACGACGTCGCGAACGCCGCACACCAGGCGGGCATCGCGGACAGCTTCCCCGGTGTCGCGCACACGCTCTCCGAAGACGGCCATGGCGGCCCGCCCAACAACGGAATCGTGTTGGGCCAGTATCAAACTCGGGTGATCGACATGGCCTCGGCATACGCCACGTTGGCCGCATCGGGTGTCTATCACCGACCGCATTTCGTCCAGAAGGTGGTCAACGCCGAGGGTCGGGTGCTGTTCGACTCCACCAGCTCCAACGACTCCGGCGAGCAGCGGATCCCCAAGGACGTCGCCGACAACGTCACGTCGGCGATGCAGCCGATCGCCGCCTATTCGCGCGGTCACACGTTGGCCGGCGGGCGGCCGTCGGCAGCCAAGACCGGCACCACCCAGTTGGGCGACACCGACGCCGACAAGGACGCCTGGATGGTCGGCTACACCCCGTCGCTGTCGACGGCGGTATGGGTGGGCACCGTTAGCGGCGACAAGCCACTGGTCAGCAAGGGGGGCTCGCAGGTCTACGGTTCGGGTCTGCCCTCGGACATTTGGAAGGCCACCATGGACGGTGCCCTCAAGGGCACCACGACCGAGTCCTTCCCCAAGCCGGCGGAGATCGGTGGGTACGCCGGCGCGCCGGCAGCGCCGCCGCCACCTGCGCCGCCACAGATGACGGTCATCCAGCCCACCATTGAGGTGGCACCGGGGATCACGATCCCGATCGGGCCGCCCACCACGGTCCCGGTTGGGCCGCCACCAGGACCACCGCCGCCGGGCGGACCCCAGCCTGTTTCACCGCCGCCGTGATCGGCGCTTGGACTTCTCACCCCACCATTTCGCCGCGCCCGTTGGCCGCCGACTTGCGCTCCGTCGACGACCGCGATTGCCCCAGCCGTACCGACTTTCTGGGCGCGGCGCTGTC
>NZ_JBAPPI010000198.1:0-4685 GCF_049280035.1 Mycobacterium sp.
CCCTCCAACATCTTGCTCGACGATGACGACTTCGCCTACCTGATTGATTTCGGGATCGCCCGCGTCGCCGACGAAACTCGAATGACCAAGTCCGGCAACACCATCGGCACCTTCGCCTACATCGCCCCCGAACGGTTGGACGGCAGCGGCGAAGAGGACGCCCGCGTCGACATCTATTCGCTGGCGTGCATGCTGTATGAATGCCTGACCGGAGAGCCACCATTTGCCGCTGACACGATGCCACGTCTGATCGTGGCCCACCTCAGCACGCCGCCGCCTCGACCCTCGATCAACCAACCGAATGTGCCCCCGCAGGTCGATGAGGTCATCGCGACCGGTATGGCCAAAGACCCCAACGAACGGTATGCGACGACAATCGAGTTGGCCGACGCCGCCCACGACGCCATCACCACGCCGCTGGCACCACCCAGCGAACCCACCCTGCTCGGCGACGCGGCCCCGACAACGCCCGCACCCGCATCCGCCGTGCAGCAACAGCCCGCCGACCTGAACCTCGCCGCGACCCAACAACGCCCACCCGGCCGGACGCCTGTCCCACAACGCCGACCCGCTAGCCAGCAACCCCCTGAGATCGGTACACCGCCACGGCGCCAGTGGTGGCGCCGAAAGGTTATCGTTATCCCGGCCGCCCTGTCGGCGGTGGCCGTCATCGCCGCCGCCATTGTCATCTCCAGCCAGCAGCACGAAAATTCGAACAGCCCTCAACACCGCGAACCCGCATACGGTTCTCAAGTCACGCTGCCCTTCACCCGCAACGGCTACAGGGGTGTGGCGGTGGATGCCGCCGGCAACCTCTACGTCACCGTAGGGCCGACCGCGGACAACGTGAACGACGGTCGGGTGGTGAAACTGGCGGCGGGCTCGTCCACCCCGAGCGTGCTGCCGTTCACCGGCCTCAGCTACCCCAACGGTGCGGCGGTGGACGCCGCCGGCGACCTCTACGTCACCGACTACACCAACCAGCGGGTGCTGAAACTGGCGGCGGGCTTGGCCACCCAGACCGTGCTGCCGTTCACCTTCGCCATGAACACCTCCTTCCCCGAAGGTGTGGCGGTGGACACCGCCGGCAACCTCTACGTCACCGACAACGGCAGCAATCGGGTGCTGGAACTGGCGGCGGGCTCGACCACCCAGACCGTGCTGCCGTTCACCGGTCTCAACCGAGCCGAGGCTGTGGCGGTGGACAACGCCGGCAACCTCTACGTCACCGACGTCAGTCGGGTGCTGAAACTGGCGGCGGGCTCGGCCACCCAGACCGTGCTGCCCTTCACCGACATACACCCCGAGGGTGTGGCGGTGGACGCCGCCGGCGACCTCTACGTCGTCGACCGGGGCAACAGTCGGGTGCTGGAGCTGGCGGCGGGCTCGGCCACCCAGAGCGTGCTGCCGTTCACCGGCCTCAACAGCCCCTGGGGTGTGGCGGTGGACAGCGCCGGCAACCTCTACGTCGCCGACTCTGGCAACGGTCGGTTGGTGAAGCTGCCGGCGGGGTGAGGCGCCGCAGAGCGGGCCGCGCGAGGCTGCAGGGCCAGTTCGACCGAGGCCACGTGAAAGACGAAGCCCTGCGGACTCGGGGTCGGCGGCATGGTCGGGGACGGTGTGGGGGCCACAGCAATCTCCTCGGTTATCGCGATCGCGACCCGAGCCGCCTATCCCATTGGGCACGTTTTGGGCACGAAGCTCACTTCGCAAGGCTAAGTACCCTACCTGAACTGCATCAATCTTGGTGGGCGGTACTGGCATTGAACCAGTTAACGCAGTAGTGCAGTGGCCTTCTTCCCTGCTAGTTCTTCTCACCAACGCAGGGTTCAAATCGCTCCGCTACCGCCATTGTGATGAGTCGAGTCAATGCCGATCTGGGGGCGGCTGGCGCCGCCATCGACGTGGCTTTTGTCGACCTCGGCGCCGAGTTCTTCAATGCCATAAGCGTTCCGAACATCTTCCTCCCCTGACCAGGGTCGATCGCTTCTATCCAGTCGACGAAAAGGGTTGAGTGTCAGTCGGTTCGACAGCCTTCGTCGCGTAATTCGTTGCCCTCGAAATGATCTGGTGGCGATGGGGTTTCGGGGACGCCGTTCTCGAAACGCATAACCGGCCCGGACTTCTTGTTTTCTGAGAAAATCTCAGAGACAGTTGAGCGGTCATATCCTTCAGGGAAGTCGCCATGAGACTCAAACGGCGGGTCGTTCGCTCATCATCGCGCTGTGTGCTGCCGCGTCGGTGACGATGCCGGCAATGTTCTCGGTCCCAGTCTCTCGGGCAGACAACCCGGACGATCCATTGAACGCGTTGATGATGGCGGGACGACAGCGCCGACGCCCAGCGAGTTCTGGCAGGACACCATTGTCACCGACTACATCGACCCCGCTACCGGCGCCAACTACACCCCGGTGCTGGTCCCCACGCCCGAATCTCTCGCCACCACCTCGGTTCCCACCGGTCTGGCGGACCTGCAGGCCGCGATGGCCCTCCAGCAAGCAGCCGATCCCGGCCAGCCCTACCTCGTCGAGGGTTATTCGCAGAGCGCGCAGATCGCGGTCGACGAGAAGATCCAGCTTATGCAGACCGGACAGCACCCTGACGTCACATTCCTGGTGCTCGGCGACCCAAACCGGCCCGACGGTGGTATCGACGAGCGGTTCGACGGGATGTACACCCCTGGCTTGGGGGGAGGGAACGGCGCTCTCAATGGCGCCGAGCCGACCGATGCCGGTATCCCCACCATCGACATCGCCAACCAGTACGACCCTGTCGCTGATTACCCGCAATTTCCGATCAACCCGGTGGCCGACCTGAACGCCCTTTTGGGCCTCATCTACGCGCACGCCGCCTACGGGGATGGCGTATTCCCGGAGGAAATACCCGCCCTATGGCCACCCTCGGAGCCGCTGACCGGGCCGTTCGCCAGCGAATACGTGCTCGGCTCTACCGAGATCGTCAAGCAGGTCGACGGGGACACCACGTTCTACTTCATCCCACCACCGAACTGCCGTTGCTGGACCCGCTGCGCAGTCTGGGTGTGCCCGAATCGGTGCTCAATATCTTCCAGCCGGCGCTGCAGGTGGTCGTCGAAGCCGGCTACGACCGATCGATCCCGTTCGGCGACCCGACACCGGCCGAGCTGATTCCGACCATCGACCCGGCCACGTTCACCCTTGAATTCGCTAACGCCGTGGTCCAGGGCGCCAACAACGCCTTCGAACTCTTCGGCGCGCAACTCCGGGACTACGCGCAAATCGAGAGTATGTTCGCTTCGGCGGAATCGTGGTCCGAACAGAACATCGGAGTGCCCTACGACCAGGTCGTGACCACGCTCAACAACGACTTCAACCCGTTCGCCGATTTCGATGCGCTAGAAGGACCGATAGGCCAAGACATCGAAAACCTACTGGTAGCGACCGGCATTCAGCAGGACATCCTCGACCCCATCCTCGGGCTCTTCGGACCCCTCGGGGGGTTGTTCACCAGCTGAGGAAGCCGGCCCGGTTGCGCCGCCGAGTAGGGTCGAACCATCAGGGCCGTCGGGGGTATGTGCGGAGGATGACCGCACAACTGCTGGGGAGGAGCTGTGGACCTCGTACTCGGAATGTCGATGGCACCGTCGACAGTCGGCATGGTGCTGGTCGAAGGGGAAAACGGCGACGGCGCCACCATCGACCACGACGGTTTCCCAATCGCAGCCGGAGCTACCAGTAACCTCGCAACCTCGCCCGCGGCCGATCAGACGTTGGCCGCGATCTTCGGCACTCAACAAAGTGCCGCCGAGGGGGGTTATCGGCTGGCATCAACGGGCGTGACCTGGACCGATCCCGTCGAGGCGGACGCGTTGCGCGATGCGTTGGCTGCTCACCGGGTGGAAAACATCATGCTGGTCTCGGCCTTTCTGGCCGCGGCCGCGTTGGCTCAGGCCTACGGCACCACCACCGGCTACACCCACACTGGCCTGCTTTTCATCGAGCCGGACTCTGCGACCCTGGCCGTCGTCGACTCCGCGGACGGTTCGGTCACGGATATGCGTCGAGCGTCCCTGCCGGATGATGACGTGGACGCCGTGGCTGAGCTGACCGCGCTGGCCGCCGGTGCGGACGAGCTGGACCCAATTCCACAAGGTCTGTTCGTGGTGGGTTCCGACGGTGTCGACGTCGAAATGATCAAGGCGGAGCTCGCAGCCGCGACTCCGCTTGTCGTCAGCGCGCCCACCGAGCCCGGATCGGCGCTGGCACACGGTGCGGCGCTCGCGTCCGCGCACGCACCGCTATCCCAATGGTCAACGTCGGCAGTGGCGTACGCGCAAGATCCCGGCACCGGCGCGGCGGACCCGGTCGTGGCAGTTGCCGACGCCGGGGACGGTCAACGACTCGCTTACAGCGCCGAGCCCGAAGAAGCCGACGTCTATACGGCTGTCGGGGACACCGAATTCTCAGCCGATGAAACCGATCCGGGTCGACGGCCGTTCCTGGTCGCACTCGCGGTGCTGATGGTCTTCGTTTTCGGTGTCGCTGCCCTGGCGATCTCGCTGGCGCTCGATATCCGTCCAAAGGTCAGTGACCGGCCCAGCCTCGGGAGAAGTGTTGTGGTTCCGGCCAGGCCGGCGCCAGCACCGGCACCGGCCGCTCCGGCACCGGCCGCTCAGGCGATCGCCCCGGCAGCGCCGCGACCCGCCC
>NZ_JBAPPI010000199.1:0-2844 GCF_049280035.1 Mycobacterium sp.
CCGGGGCCTTCTTGACCGAACAGCAGCAGGCAGTTGCGCGGCAGCGTCGTCTGTTCGAGTCGCATTGCGCCGGGCACATTGTCGACCGCGACCACCGTCAGGCCCGCTTCCGTCGCGAAGCGCAGCAAGTCGGCGGTGCATTCGTGATGGCACAGCCGTTGGTAGCGGTCGGTGACCATGGCGCCGCGGCGATTCCAGCGACGACGCCCCACGATGTGGACGGTGTCGACGGCGAACGCGTTGGCGGTGCGCACCACCCCACCGATATTGGCGTCATGGCCGAAGTTTTCGATCGCCACATGCAACGGGTGTCGCCGCTTGTCTATATCGGCGACGATCGCCTCACGCGTCCAATACCGGTAGGCGTCGACGACGTTGCGGGTGTCGCCGTCGCGCAGCAGCGTCGGGTCGTACCGCGGGTCGTCGGGCGGCGGTCCGGTCCAGGGGCCGACTCCGCTTGCCGCAACGCCCCATTCGGTGGGACCGGGCTCAGTCATCGGGTGGTCCAGACCGCGGCGTGGGTGCCCACCACCGCAATGGTCGCGTAGAGCAGCGCCTCGTTGATGTCGCCCTGCGTGCATAGCGACGCGCTGACATGCACGGCGTCCAGCGATGCTTCCGGCAGGATCAGCACCGAGGACCCGTAGGCCGAACAGGCCGGGCTAAGGCCGGGGGCAGGTAGCTTCGGTGCGGCGAGCAACATCATCGGACCGCCGCGAGCCGCGGAGTCATCGCGGTATTGCGCCGCGATCGCGTCGGCGTCCAACCCGAGCAGCATGTACCCCTGACCGGTGAAGGCAGTCGGATCGCCGAGCGAGGCCTGGGTCAGCTGGGTGCCGTCGGCCCGCCACGCGGCCACGCTGGTGGTCTTGACCACCAGGCCGGTGTCGTTCTCCTTCGTCGGCAGCACCCCGACCGGGAATGCCGCCGGGTAAGCCGCGACGGACTCGGCGATCCGGTCGCGGGGTGAATAGAGGTACACCCCACGCACCGCGCTGCGGTCCTGCACCGGGCCCAGGCACACCGTGCCGGTCAACCGCTTGCCGCCGGGGGCCGAAAGAGATTGGATGACAACATTTTTCACGTTCTCACAGCTGCCGATGCCGGCGGCCTCGATGGGGTGCGCCAGCGCGCCGTAGAGGCCGAACCGGATGTCGCGGGCGTCGGTATGGGCCTGGGCGGGGTCGCTCGGCGCCGCGTCGACGTCGACCAGCACGTAGTCGTCCTGCCAGCGCAGGTTGGACATCGACGTGTTCCAGCCCAGCACCGCCAACGACTCGCCAAGCCGGGCGGTCAGCGCGCCATAAACCCGGTCGTTGTGAACCGAACCCGAGCAGGCCGCGCAGCACGCAACCGCCAACGCCGCAATCCTCGCGATGAGAGTCCGCACGGTGATTTGCGGCGATCGCAAGCGCGGCGAAGCCGGGCGCAGCGGGTCGTCGCGCGACAATTAACGCAACCCCAAGTCCGTCAGTCCCAGCACGCTGCGATACGGCAGGCCCTCGGCTTCGATGGCTTCGGCTGCGCCGGTAGCGCGGTCGACCACGGTCGCCACGCCGACCACCTGTGCGCCGGCATCCCGCACGGCGCGCACCGCGGTCATCGCCGAGGCGCCGGTGGTACTGGTGTCCTCCACCACCAGGACGCGTTGTCCGGAAACATCGGGCCCCTCGATAAGACGTTGCATGCCATGGGTTTTCACTGACTTTCGCACCACAAAAGCGTCGATCGGGCGACCGGGTGCGTGCATGACGGCGGTGGCGACCGGATCGGCGCCCAGGGTCAGGCCGCCGACGGCCGCGTACTCCCAGTCGTCGGTGAGTTCGCGGATCAGCCGGCCGATCAGCGGCGCCGCGCGGTGGTGCAGGGTGGCGCGACGGAGGTCGACGTAGTAGTCGGCTTCTTTGCCCGACGACAACGTGACGCGACCGTGCACCACCGCCAACCGGCGCACCAGCTCGGCCAACTCGTCACGGTCAGGTGCGGCCACGGCCCCGGCCGAAGGTTCTGGTGGCGACGCGCGCCAGGTTTCGCGGCACCATCCGTGTTGCGGTGGTGATCGCCTTGTACTGCATGCCGGGGATGATGACCACTTTGCCCCGGGCGATATCGGCCAGGGTTTCCCGGACGACGTCGTCGACCTCAAGCCACATGAACGACGGCAGCGCGGTCATGTCGATGCCGGCCCGTTCGTGAAATTCGGTGTGCACGTAGCCCGGACACACCACGTGGATGCCGACACCGGTGCCCCGCAACCCGCTGGCCAGGCCTTCGGTGAACGACACCACCCACGCCTTGGACGCCGAATAGGTCGAGCCCCGCCCGGACAGTAGCCCCGCAACGCTGGCGATGTTGACCACGATGCCGGCACCGGCGTCGATCATCGCCGGCAAGGCGGCCCGGGTCAGCTGCATCACCGCAGTGACATTGACGTCCAACTGGGACTGCAGCAAGGCGGGATCGGCGGCCCAGAATTCACCGGACGTGGCGAACCCGGCGTTGTTCACCAACACGTCGACGCCAGCGGCCAACCGCTCTGCGACCTTGCCGCGGTCGGCCGACTCGGCCAGATCGGCTGGCAGCACTTCGACGGCACGCCCGGCCTCGTTGTGCAATTCGGCGGCGAGTTCGTTAAGCCGATCGGCGTCGCGGGACACCAGCACCAAGTCATAGCCGTCGGCGGCATAGCGGCGCGCGAAACCCGCGCCGATTCCCGAGGTTGGGCCGGTGATCAGGGCGACGCGGCGCGGCATGACCGACAGCGTAGCGAAGGTATCAGCGCTGGTAGTGGGTGGCCTGGTAGCCGTTGCGGGCCGGCGGCGGACGCCGCACTGGTGCGCCGGG
>NZ_JBAPPI010000200.1:0-5859 GCF_049280035.1 Mycobacterium sp.
GCGCCACACCGACAAATATCCACGCGTGTAACGGATTGCCGTGTGGGCCCGCAAGTCGGTGGGCGAAGGGCCAAGCTGCAGCCGCGGAGACGACGATGGGAGCCAGCACGCAGGGCACGAGTTGCCAGCGTGGTGACCGCTCGCCCGATTTGCTGTAGGCGCGCAGCTCAATTCCGACCGAAAACATCAGTAGCAAGAGGCCCGCATAGCCCACGGTTTCGATGAGGGACTTCGTGGCCCCCGACAGCAACACCGATTTCACGGAGTGGGAACTGGCGGCCAGGATTGTCCCCACCACAATGCCGAATAGGATTACGCCGACGACCGCGGGCTGATTAAACCGACGGAACAGGTTTCCGACAATCACTGAGCCGACCAAAACTGAGGCCAGCATGATCAGCGGGTGCAGCACATTACCGAGTGGCATCGACTCTCCCTAGCAACTGATTGAGGCAACAGGCGGGAGACGTCGTTGTGTCCCAATCTGAGATTCAATTCACCGACTCGTATGTGCGCAGTTCAATTCATCACGGAACAAAGCAATTTGGGTTTCCGCAGATGGACAGCCACCTAGGTGGTTGCGTTG
The DNA here is from genome assembly GCF_049280035.1 of Mycobacterium sp. Lineage (GTDB taxonomy): Bacteria > Actinomycetota > Actinomycetes > Mycobacteriales > Mycobacteriaceae > Mycobacterium. Next base: position 587 of record NZ_JBAPPI010000200.1, read on the forward strand.
CATCTTGTATAGCGAGTGGCGCAGCACGGCGCAACAGTGTCGTGACCATCAACACATCCGATGATGTGGTTTTAACGAAAGGCAGACGAAATCATAACGCCTTCTTGACGGCTATTCGTGGGAGCAGTGACCTAGAATCCGCCCGCTAAGTACCCGTATTTCCGCCGAGTTGGTCATCGACACCTGCCACCAGCAGTGCCAGATCGAGAAGAGCTCTCGTATGTCCAAGTACGACTCACAAGCCCGGCCGATCCACCATCACTGGCGCGAGTTGATCGAGGCGCATGCGAGCATCGTGTTCACCGCATTGACTATCAGACAGTGGATAGAACACCAAACTGGCTGGAGCATAGGAAATTTCGTAATCTTTGACGACTTCTTAGGGCCCGCCCACGGCAGCTTCCTCGAAGTGAGCGCGCAGCAGCGGGCGGTCGGCGACGAGTGCTCGCGCGCTACGTGCGTGCGAGTGGCTGGGCGATGCGCGGTATCCGGCCTGCAGGCAGGATGCTCACCCTCGCGTCGGCAAGTTCCTGCTGCACGGTGTCGGGTTGGACGAATCGTCCTACGGTGGGGCCGGCGGCCAGTGGAATGACGGTGTGCACCACCGTTTCTGGGTAGCAGTGCACAAGGTTGAATGCTTGTGCACCATCGCGGCCCCGGGATCCGGCCGTCAGGAGGTCCTGGGTGTAGCAACTGGCCGAGGCCACCGATACCGGAATTCCGGCAAAGGTGGCCGTGGTGGAGTAGTGCAGGTGCCCGGCGAGGATGCTGCGCACGTCGGTGCCGCGCAGCACTCGGGCAAGTGGTGTTTGGTCGCGCAGCTCCACGGTGACGGCCAGGTCCTGCACGCTGGGAATCGGTGGATGGTGCATCGCAAGGATAGTGCCGAAAGGTGCGGGTTCGGCCAGTTGCGCTGCGAGCCAATCTAATTGCTCCGGCGTGATTTCGCCATGGTGATAGCCGGGAACCGAAGTATCCAAGACGATCACTCGTAAACCGGCGACGTCGTGCACCCAGTCCATCGGCGCCATCGTCGGCGACTCGCGCAACAAGTGTTCGCGCAGCGCCGCTCTGTCGTCGTGGTTACCCATTACCCAGATGACGTCAGCGCCAAGGCGATTAGCCAATGGCTCGACCATGTCACGCAGCTTGCGGTAAGCGTCGGGCTGCCCTTTGTCGGCGAGGTCGCCGGTAAAGACGAATGCATCGGGGCGAGTCCCGGAAGACTCGAGCCGCTCAAGCAGCTCGGATAATCGGTCCTCCGCGTCGACGTCGCCGTAGAGGTCGCCGTCGCCGGCTATGAGATGGGTGTCGCTGATGTGTGCGATGACGTGGTCCGGCCGCGGGTGCTCCGCGACCCTGGCTCTGTCCACAGGACTGGAGAAGCCTTTCTGACGACTGTGCTCGAAGAAACGAGCAACTCAATCATACCGGAGTAGCTGGGGTGCGACCCTGTCGACGCCACGCTCTCGGCGGGGGCTTCCGCCCCAGTTGCGCATCCAACCAGTACGCTCGAATTGTGCAGCGGCGGATTATGGGCATCGAGACCGAATTCGGTGTCACCTGCACATTCCACGGTCATCGGCGCTTGTCGCCGGACGAGGTGGCCCGCTACCTGTTTCGCCGGGTGGTCTCCTGGGGGCGAAGCTCCAACGTTTTCCTGCGTAACGGCGCACGGCTGTACCTCGACGTGGGCAGCCATCCGGAATATGCCACCGCCGAATGCGACAGCCTGGTGCAGCTGGTCACCCACGACCGTGCCGGCGAGCGGGTGCTGGAAGATCTGCTTGTCGACGCCGAGCAGCGGCTCGCCGACGAGGGCATCGGCGGCGACATCTACCTGTTCAAGAACAACACCGACTCGGCTGGCAACTCGTACGGCTGCCATGAGAACTACCTGATCGTGCGCGCGGGCGAGTTCTCCCGTATCTCCGACGTGCTGCTGCCGTTCCTGGTCACCCGCCAGCTCATCTGCGGCGCAGGCAAGGTGCTGCAGACCCCGAAGGCCGCCACGTTCTGCCTGTCGCAGCGCGCCTAGCACATCTGGGAAGGCGTCTCGTCGGCCACCACTCGGAGCCGCCCGATCATCAACACGCGCGACGAGCCCCATGCCGATGCTGAGAAGTACCGCCGTCTGCACGTCATCGTCGGCGACTCCAACATGTGCGAGACCACCACCATGCTCAAGGTGGGCACTGCAGCGCTGGTGCTGGAAATGATCGAAGCGGGCGTGGCGTTCCGCGACTTCTCACTGGACAACCCGATCCGGGCGATCCGCGAGGTCAGCCACGATGTGACGGGTCGGCGGCCGGTGCGGCTGGCCGGCGGCCGTCAGGCCAGCGCCCTGGACATCCAGCGGGAGTACTACGCACGCGCCGTCGAGCACCTGCAAACCCGTGAGCCCAACGCGCAGATCGAGCAGGTCGTCGACTTGTGGGGGCGCCAGCTCGACGCCGTGGAAAGCCAGGATTTCGCGAAGGTCGACACAGAAATCGACTGGGTGATCAAGCGCAAGTTGTTCCAGCGCTACCAGGACCGCTACGACATGGAGCTGTCCGACCCGAAGATCGCCCAGCTGGATCTGGCCTACCACGACATCAAACGCGGCCGCGGCGTCTTCGATCTGCTGCAACGCAAGGGTCTGGCGTCGCGCATCACCACCGACGAAGAAATCGAAGACGCCGTCGACCAGCCGCCACAGACCACCCGCGCGCGGCTGCGGGGCGAATTCATCAGTGCCGCCCAGGCCGCCGGTCGGGATTTCACCGTCGACTGGGTGCACCTCAAACTCAACGACCAGGCTCAGCGCACTGTGCTGTGCAAGGACCCGTTCCGGTCGGTCGACGAGCGGGTCAAGAGGCTGATCGCCAGCATGTAGCTGGTGCGGGAAGCCTCACGGGACCAAAACTACTGGTCAGACCTGTGGGGTTCACGCTGCGATCGGGCGAGGAGTCGGGTCAGTTTCTGTTGCTTGTCGTACTGATCTTTCGAGGCGTTTCGGTGCTATTGGAATTGGTGTGGCCTGCCAACCGCGGTCGGCGGCAGGCCACACCAATAGCGGTTACTTGACCGCGTCCTTGATGTTTTCGCCGGCCTTCTTCAAGCTCGACGTGGCTTGGTCCTTCTTGCCTTGGCCTTCGGTGTGCCTGTCGCCAGTAACCTTGCCGGCCTGCTCCTTAGCTTTACCGGCGGCATCCTCAACAGCATTTTTGGCCTTATCGACGAATCCCATGTGGTGTATCCCTTCTGTGGTGGTCAGCCGCAGACTGCGGATGACCGTGCGACGACCCCGCGTTGGGGTCGTAGCCGACTCGTATCCGGTTCAGACCGGGTGCGAGAGATCGTGTTATCCCTTGTGCTGCGCGAAATGCGGGTGGATCACTGATCGAGCTCGTGTTCCTGACGTTTGTAGTCCGATCGACGTGCTCGACCGATCCGACGGGCGCTAGCCTCGACAAAAGATTTCGCGAAATACGAAATAGGTTGGTGGCACCCGGGTTTCGGCTCCATGCCGGACTGACTGCGTCCGACGGCATCGGATCATCGGATTCGACGAGTCGCGCCGGGAGGGACGTCAACTCAGATTAGATGTCCGGCGTGGGCACGTGACCGTGGCTCGTGACTGGGCCGCTGCGGACTGCTGAAGTATCAACCAACACGAACGCTACTCGCTGGTGGGCCATTTGGCGAACTGCATGTACGTGTGGCGCTCTGAAGTGCTGCGCAGCTACTTCTGGGTATGGCGACGTTTCCCAGCTCGACACAACTGTTCCGGTAATCCCAGACCCGGGGGGTCGAGCAACTCACCGACTCACCAGTACACGTCGGCGCAACGGTGCCTGCGATCGCGGCCCGTAGGGGGCATTCTGCGACCTCGTCACGCGGGCTGATCGACGTGACCGACACGTCGATCACGAACTGGCTTTACTGCACCCCTAAGCTGCTACGGGTGGCGATTTCCAAAGTCGAGCGATTGGTGAACCTCGTCATCGCGTTGCTCTCCACCCGCGGCTACATCACCGCCGAGAAAATCCGGTCCAGCGTGGCGGGCTATTCGGACACCGCCAGCGACGAAGCGTTCTCGCGTATGTTCGAGCGCGACAAGAACGAACTGCGCGATCTGGGCATCCCGCTGGAGACCGGCAAGGTGTCGTCGTTCGATCCGGTCGAGGGTTACCGCATCAACCGCGAGGCGTACGCATTGCCCGCCGTCGAGCTGACCGCCGACGAGGCGGCGGCCGTGGCCGTCGCAACCCAGTTGTGGGAATCGCCGGAATTGATTACCGCCACCCAGGGTGCGCTGCTCAAGCTGCGGGCCGCCGGCGTGGACCTCGACCCGGATGCGCCGGTCGCCATCGCGTCGCCTGCCGGGACGTTGGGGCTGCGCGGGTCGGAAGACGTCCTCGGAGCGCTGCTGTCGGCGATCGACTCCGCGCAGGCCGTGCAATTTCCGCACCGACCGTCACGCGCCGAGCCCTACACCATGCGCACAGTCGAGCCGTGGGGCGTGGTGACCGAGAAAGGCCGCTGGTATCTCGTCGGGCACGACCGCGACCGCGGCGCCACCCGCACGTTCCGGCTGTCCCGGATCGGCGGCGAGGTGACACCGATCGGCGCGGTTGATGCCTTCACCCGGCCTGCGCACGTCGATCTGCGCAGGATCGTGGCCGAGGCGGTCGGCGAGGCGCCGTCGGGCGTGCGGGCTCAAGTCTGGGTGGCCGACGGGCGGGCCACCGCGTTGCGACGCGCCGGGACATCGCTGGGGCCGCAGCCATTGGCCGGCCGCGACGGCGAGGTCATCGAACTCGACATCGGAACCACTGACCGATTGGCGCGCGATATCACCGGTTACGGCGCCGACGCCGTCGTGCTGGAACCTGCCACTCTGCGCGAGGAGGTGCTGGGCCGGTTGCGCGCCCAGGCCGGCGGCAATGGGGAGGCCCGCTCATGACTCCGGTGTCCACTCGCCTGGTGCGACTGCTCAACATGGTGCCGTATTTTCAGGCAAACCCACGGGTGACTCGGGCGCAGGCCGCCGCTGACCTGGGTGTTTCCGTCAAGCAGCTGGGAGAGGACCTCGATCAGTTGTGGCTGTGCGGCCTGCCCGGCTACAGCCCGGGCGACCTGATCGACTTCGCGTTCGAGGGCGACACCGTCGAGGTGACGTTCTCGGCGGGCATGGACACGCCGCTGCAGCTCACCTCGCCGGAGGCCACCGGCCTGCTGGTGGCCCTGCGGGCGCTGGCGGACATCCCGGGTGTGGTCGATCCGCG
>NZ_JBAPPI010000201.1:0-5274 GCF_049280035.1 Mycobacterium sp.
GTTCGTTCCTGGCGGACGATTCGGCGTGCGCGGCATCGACCGCTCCGAAATGGAGCGACGGTTCGCGTCCGGCTGGACGCTGGTGTCCGCCGGCGACGAGCAGGAGCTCGACCGCGAGAAAACCCCGACGCGTTACTACCTCTTCCAGCGCCGCGACACTTAAACCTCGACGACGACGCGCCGCGTACCTACGCAGTGGTTTAAGTTTCGATGCTCCGCCGCCGTCGTCAGCTAGCAATCAGCGGCCGCCGAGGAATACCGTGCGGTGGTGGCTTCTCGACACAACTTGTTCCGGGTCTTTTACGGTCTCGGCTTCACCCCGTGGGACGGTCACGCGCATGCGAAAACGCTGCGGGAGCTGATTGAGGGAACCGCTGACACACCAGCATTGCCGCCAGCAGCGGCGCTGGATGTTGGATGTGGCGCCGGAGACTCGTCGGTTTACTTGGCGCAGCACGGTTGGCACGTCACCGGGGTTGACTTCGTCCCGAAGGCGCTCGATAAGGCCCGCGCTAAGGCTCGTGCTGCCGGCGTGCCGATCGAGTTCATGCACGCTGACGTCACACATCTAAGTCGCGCCGGGATCGATACAAAGTTTCAGTTGATCGTGGACAACGGCTGCCTACACGGCATGAGTGACGGCGATCGTGACCTTTACGTCCAGGAGATCACGGCGGCCGCCGCCCCCGACGCGCGGCTGTTGATTGTCGCTGCCAAACCCGGTGGCCCGGTTGGATTTCTGGGGCTCGACGAGGCGGAGGTAGAGCGACGGTTCACGCCCGGATGGACGGTGCTGTCGGCAGCACAAGAACCATTGACATTTGCTAAAGGCCCGGCTAACCGATACACACCGATCGCGTTTGTCCGCAATCGGTTCGCGGCGAACTGCTATGTGCTGCAGCGCGCCGCCTAGGTCAGCGAGTCCGGCGGCAGGAAGCGGTCGCCGTACTTGGCCGCCAGCTCGCGAGCCCGGGCGACGAAGGCTTCCTTGCCCGTACCGGTCGGGCCTTGGTAGCCGACGATGTACTGCGCGCTACCACCAGTCCACGGCGGGAAGCCGATGCCCATGATCGACCCGATGTTGGCGTCGGCGGTCGACGTCAACACGCTTTCATCAAGGCACTTCTGGGTTTCCAGCGCCTCGGCGAACAGCATCCGGTCGATCATGTCCTGCAGCGGCGGCTCCGAGGAACCGGATTTGAACGTCTCGCGCAGGCCCGGCCAGAGCTGGGTGCGCTTGCCGTCGACGTATTCGTAGAAGCCGGCACCCTTCAAGCGGCTGGGCCGGCCGATCTCGATCATCTTCTCGACGACGGCTTCTGCCGGGTGCGGCTCGTAGCTGCCGCCGGCGTCCTCGATACCCTTGCGGCTAGCGACCGCGATCTTGTGCATCAGCTCCAGGTTGAGCTCGTCGGAGAGCTGCAGCGGCGGCGCCGGGTAGCCGGCCTGCGAACCGGCGTGCTCGATGCTGGCGGGTTCCACGCCCTCGCCCAGCATCGCCAGCGCCTCGTTGACGAAGGTGCCGATGACCCGGCTGGTGAAGAAGCCGCGGCTGTCATTGACGACGATCGGGGTCTTGCCGATGGCCAGTGTGTAGTCGAACACCCGGGCCAGTGCCTCGTCAGATGTCTTCTCGCCCTTGATGATTTCGACCAGCGGCATCTTGTCGACCGGCGAGAAGAAGTGGATCCCGATGAAGTCCTCTTGCCGCTTCACGCCGGTAGCCAGACCGGTTATCGGCAGCGTCGACGTGTTCGACCCGAGCAGCGCGTCGGGTTCGACGACGTCCTCGATCTCCTGGAACACCTTGTGCTTGAGTTCCTGGTTCTCGAATACCGCCTCGATCACGAAGTCGACGCCCTTGAAGTCGGCGGGGTCTGCGGACGGGGTGATGCGAGCCAGCAGCGCCTTGCTCTTCTCCTCGGTGGTCTTGCCACGCTGAAGTGCTTTGGCCTCAAGGTTTTCCGAGTAGTTCTTGCCCTTCTCCGCGGCCTCGATGCTGACGTCCTTGAGCACCACGTCGAAGCCGGCCTTGGCCGACACGTAGGCGATACCGGCGCCCATCATGCCCGCGCCCAGCACACCGATCTTGTTGATCTTGACCGGCTCGATACCGTCCGGTCGCGAACCGCCACCGTTGATGTGCTGCAGGTCGAAGAAGAACGCCTGGATCATGTTCTTGGCGACCTGGCCGGTGACCAGAGAAGTGAAGTACCGGCTCTCGATGCGGCTGGCAGTGTCGAAGTCCACCTGAGCGCCCTCGACGGCCGCGTCGAGGATGGCCCGCGGCGCCGGCATCGGCGCGCCCTTGAGCTGCTTTTTCAGCAGCGCCGGGAACGACGGCAGGATGCCGGCCAGCGCCGGGCTGGACGGGGTACCGCCAGGCATCTTGTAGCCCTTGGCATCCCACGGCTGCGTGTGCGAGTCGGGGTTGGCCTTGATCCATGCCTTGGCCGCGGGCACTAGCTCCTCGACCGAGCCGACCAACTCGTCGACGAGCCCGTTCTCCTTGGCTTGCGCGGGCTTGAACCGGGTGCCCTGCGACAGGATGTTCATGAAGGCGTTCTGGATGCCGAACATCCGCACGGTGCGCGTCACGCCGCCGCCACCCGGCAGCAGGCCCAGCGTCACCTCGGGCAGACCGACGACCAGACCCTTGACGTCGGCGGCGATCCGGTGGTGACACGCCAGCGCGATCTCCAGGCCGCCGCCGAGCGCTGCACCGTTGATCGCGGCCACCACCGGCTTGCCCAGCGTCTCCAGGGCGCGCAGGTCGCGCTTGACCGACTCGACGGTGTCGAACGCCTCGCCGGCATTCTCCGGGCCGAGTTTGATCATGCCCTTGAGATCACCGCCGGCGAAGAAGGTCTTCTTCGCGCTGGTGATAACCACGCCGGTGATCGAATCCTTCTCCGCGACAAGGCGTTCGACCGCGTTGTGCATGGACTCGGCGTAATGCTCGTTCATTACGTTGGCCGACCCGGTGGGGTCGTCCAACGTCAGGGTGACGATGCCGTCAGCGTCCTTGTCCCAAGCAATGGTGTTCTCGGTCATGGTATTAAACCCTCTCGATGATGGTCGCCACGCCCATGCCGCCGCCGATGCACAGCGTGACCAGCGCGCGTCGCGCGTTGCGGCGCTCGAGCTCGTCGACCATGGTGCCGGTGATCATGGCGCCGGTGGCGCCCAGCGGGTGGCCCATCGCGATGGCGCCACCGTTGACGTTGAGCTTCTCGTCCGGGATGTCGAGGTCCTTCTGGAATTTCAGCACGACCGATGCAAACGCCTCGTTCAGCTCGAACAGGTCGATGTCGTCGATCGTCAGGCCGGAGCGGTCAAGCACCTTGCGAGTGGCGGGGGTGGGGCCGGTGAGCATGATCACCGGGTCCGCGCCGCTGGTGGCGGTGGCCACGATGCGGGCCCGCGGGGTCAGCCCCTGCGACTTGCCGGCCGCTTCGGAACCGACCAGCACCAGTGCGGCCCCGTCGACAATGCCGGAGCTGTTGCCGCCAGTGTGGACGTGGTTGATCTTTTCCACCCAGTGGTACTTCTGCAGCGCCACGTCGTCGAAACCGCCCGCCTCACCGATGCCGTCGAATGCGGTCTTCAGCTTGCCCAGGCCGTCCGGCGTGGTGTCGGGCCGCATGTGCTCGTCATGGTCGAGGATGACCAGACCGTTCTGGTCACGCACCGGCACGACCGACTTCGCGAAATAGCCGCCCGACCAGGCGTCGGCGGCCTTCTGCTGGCTGCGCAGCGCGTAGGCGTCAACGTCGTCGCGGGAGAAGCCTTCGATGGTGGCGATCAGGTCGGCGCCGATGCCCTGTGGCACGAAGCCGATCTGGTAGTTGGTCTCGGGGTCGGTCGCCCAGGCCCCGCCGTCCGAGCCCATCGGGACGCGGCTCATCGACTCGACACCGCCGGCCAGCACCAGGTCGTCCCAGCCGGAGCGCACCTTCTGCGCGGCGGTGTTGACAGCTTCGAGGCCCGATGCACAGAACCGGTTCAGCTGGACACCACCGGTGGTCTCGGGCAGGCCGGCTGCCAGCACAGCGGTCCGGGCGATATCACCGCCCTGGTCGCCGACCGGCGAGACAACACCGAGAATCATGTCGCTGATCAGCGTCTCGTCGAGGTCGGGGAAGCGCCTGCGCAGCTCGTCGACCAGCCCGACCACCAGGTTCAGCGGCTTGACCTCGTTCAATGACCCGTTGCGCTGCTTTCCGCGCGGCGTGCGGATGGCCTCGTAGATGAAGGCTTCTTCGGACATGGGTGATTCTCTTTCCAATTGGTTCACGACCGGGGTTTTTTGGATCTGTCCTTGGGACGCTAGTCCTCTGCACGCCACCCTAACAAAGTGCCCGTCCAACCTGTTGGTTGGGAGTGCTTCAGCGACGAGCGTCACGCTGGAGGGGCACTGATTGCCCAGCTGGGGGTACCTCCCGCTTGCGGGGGACACGCTGGAGTGGCGCTCGACGGCGCATACCCTCAAGACCCATGACGGTGTCGCGACTGCAGCCCTATGCGACCACGGTGTTCGCCGAGATGTCGGCGCTGGCCACCCGGGTCGGCGCGGTGAACCTCGGGCAGGGTTTCCCTGACGAGGACGGGCCGCCCGCCATGCTCAAGGCCGCGCAGGACGCGATCGCCGAGGGTGTCAACCAATACCCGCCGGGAATCGGCGTCGCGGCGTTGCGTGAGGCGGTCGCCGCGCAGCGCAAGAGGCAGTTCGGCGTCGACTACGACCCGGAGAGGGAAATACTGGTGACGGTCGGGGCCACCGAAGCCATCGCGTCGGCGGTGATCGGCCTGGTCGAGCCGGGCTCCGAGGTGATATTGATCCAGCCCTTCTACGACTCCTACTCCCCGGTGGTGGCGATGGCCGGCGCGCAGCGGATCATCGTGCCGCTGGTGCCCGACGGTCGCGGCTTCGCGCTCGACACCGACGCATTGCGGCGGGCGGTGACGCCGCGCACCAAGGCGTTGATCGTGAACTCGCCGCACAACCCGACCGGCACTGTGCTCAGCGCGGCCGAGCTGGCGGCCATCGCGCAGATCGCGGTGGCGGCCGACTTGCTGGTCATCACCGATGAGGTCTACGAGCATCTGGTGTATGACGGCCGCCGCCACCTGCCGCTGGCCGGTTTCGACGGGATGACCGAGCGCACCATCACGATTTCGAGCGCGGCGAAGATGTTCAACTGCACCGGCTGGAAGATCGGATGGGCTTGCGGGCCAGCCGAACTCATCCTCGGCGTGCGAGCGGCCAAACAG
>NZ_JBAPPI010000202.1:0-8158 GCF_049280035.1 Mycobacterium sp.
CTGCCCCCGCATGTCGAGGTGATCGACGCCGCCAAGATTCCTTACGGACGCGCGATGGCCCAGGACGCCATCAACGCGGTCATGATCGAGCAGGCCCGAGCCGGACGGTTTGTGGTGCGTCTCAAGGGGGGCGATCCGTTCGTGTTCGCCCGCGGATACGAGGAGCTGCTGGCGTGCGTCGAGGCCGGCGTTCCGGTGACGGTAGTGCCGGGTGTGACGAGTGCCATAGCGGTGCCCGCGTCGGCGGGTGTTCCGGTCACCCACCGCGGCCTGAATCACGAGTTTGTGGTGGTCAGCGGCCATCTTGCGCCGGGGCACCCCGAATCGTTAGTGAATTGGGACGCATTAGCGGCGATGTCGGGCACCATCGTTTTGCTGATGGCGGTGGAGCGCATCGAGCTTTTCGCCGAAGTCCTGCTGAAGGGCGGCCGACCTGCGGATACGCCGGTGTTGGTGGTCCAACACGGAACGACGGCCGAAGCACACACGTTGCGGGCCACCCTCGCTGACGTTCCGGAAAAGATACGTTCGGAGGGAATTCGACCCCCCGCGATCATCGTGATCGGTACGGTAGCGGCATTCGGCGCTTAAAAGATTCCTAAGATTACTGTAGGGTAAGTTCTTATGACGGCTCTCAATGACGCAGAGCGGGCTGTCCACGAATGGACGTCTGAACCCTCGGAGCGAGGAGTTCATATGCCCCCAGTGCACTCAGCCAAGGCCGCCGAGAGCGCCACAAACAGGTCTTATCCGACGTGGATGCTGTCGCGGCGGTTCATCGCTGCGGTCATCGCGATCGGCGGGATGCAGTTGATGGCGACGATGGACGGCACCATCGCGATCGTCGCGCTTCCTAAGATCCAGAACGAACTGGGCCTGTCCGACGCCGGCCGAAGCTGGGTGATCACCGCCTACGTGCTGACCTTTGGTGGTCTGATGCTGCTTGGCGGCCGCCTCGGCGACACCATCGGCCGGAAGCGCACCTTCATCGTCGGCGTCGCGTTGTTCACCATCGCCTCCGCGCTGTGCGGTATCGCATGGGACGACTTCACCCTGGTCACCGCCCGGTTGCTGCAGGGCATCGGGGCCGCAATCGCTTCGCCGACCGGCTTGGCGCTGGTGGCTACCACGTTCCCGAAGGGGCCAGCGCGCAATGCGGCGATGGCGGTGTTCGGCGCGATGACCGGCATCGGCTCGGTGATGGGTTTGGTGGTCGGCGGTGCGCTCACCGAGGTGTCGTGGCGGTTGGCGTTCCTGGTCAACTTGCCGATCGGGCTGGTGATGCTTTACCTGGCCCGCACCACGCTGCGGGAAACCCACCGGGAGCGGAAGAAGCTGGACGCCACCGGGGCGGTGCTAGCCACGTTGACCTGTACCGCCGCCGTTTTCGCGTTCTCGATGGGACCCGAGAAGGGTTGGATCTCGCTTACCACCATCGGTTCCGGTGTGGTGGCGCTGGCGGCTTTTGTCGCGTTCGCCCTCGTTGAGCGCACCGCCGAGAACCCCATCGTCCCCTTCGACCTGTTCTTCGACCGCAACCGGCTGGCCACCTTCGTGGCCATCTTCCTGGGCGGCGGCGTGCTGTTTACCCTGACCGTGCTGATTGGGCTGTACGTGCAGGACATCATGGGCTATAGCGCGCTGCGAGCCGGCGTCGGCTTTATCCCGTTCGCGATCGCGCTGGGCATCGGCATGGGTGGCTCCTCGCAGCTGGTGTCGTGGTTCCCGCCGCGGGTCGTGGTGATCAGCGGCGGGATCTTGTTGCTGGGCGCGATGGTTTACGGTTCGACGCTCGACGGTGGCATGCCGTACCTCGACTTGGTGGTGCTGATCACCGTCGGCGGGATCGGGATCGGGATGATCATCATCCCGCTGGCGCTCTCGGCGATCGCCGGCGTCGGTTTCGACCGGATCGGACCCACCTCCGCGATCACGCTGATGCTGCAAAACCTCGGCGGTCCGGTGGTGTTGGCGGTTATCCAGGCTGTCATCACGTCGCGCACGCTGTACCTGGGTGGCACAACCGGCCCGGTGAAAAACATGAACAAGGTGCAGTTGCATGCGCTCGATCACGGCTACACCTACGGTCTGCTGTGGGTGGCCGGGGTAGCCATCGTCGTCGGCGGCGTTTCTCTGCTCATTGGCTACAGCGCCGCGCAGGTGGCCCACGCGCAGGAAGTCAAGGACGCCATCGACGCCGGCGAGCTGTAGCTCTGTCTGGCTCGGAATCTCGTGAGATTGCGCTTAAGGCTGTGATCTGGCGCGATTCACGACCCTGTGCGCAATTTCATTGGATACCCGCGGCGGGCCAATACTTCCGACAACCGATGAATGATGAATCGTCGGCTGTGTTCGGCCACCACGTGAATGTCGATCCAGCCTTGACGCACGATCAGCTCTGCGCGTCCGATGTCGTGCAGATATTGTCCGCGATCGTTGCTGTGATGCTGACCGTCATAATCAAGGCCGACCATCGGTTCGTCGTAACCCATGTCAATGAATGCCTCGTTGATCCCGTCGGTCACCCTTATTTGCGTCCTCGGCGCGGGTAGGCCGGCGTCGATGAGGACGAGCCGCAACCAGGTTTCTCTCGGCGATTGAGCACCAGGGTCCATCAAGTTGAGCGCGACCACCGAGCGGCGCAGCCCTCGCGCCCTGGGATAACGCTCGGTCAATGACAAGGCATCGCATGCCTTGACGTCTGTTGCGCGGGCGAGCGCGTCGAGGTGTCTCACCGCGACATCGCGCCGCAGGTGGCGGGCAAGGTCCAGCGCGGTCCTCGCGGGACTCGTTACCGACATGTTGTCGATGTCGACGATCTCGTCTGCGTCGATCCGTTCGTTGCGAACCACGATTCCTGGTGGCGGACGGCCACTGCGCCAGATCATCTCGATCGGTGTTGCCGCGTCAACCCACAGGGCGCCGTGTAACGCCGCAGCAGCACGCCCGGCGATCACGCCATTGCGACCCGACCACAGCCACGCGCCGACTGTGCTGCGCGACAGTGACGGAGCCGTAGTTCTCGCCACATAGATGTCGGGAAATATTGAGCAGTAGTTCCAGCGCAGCTGCCCCCTGGTGAGCCCGCCACACGCAAGCATCTCCGTGCCGACGAATACATCAGTCATGCCGTGATACTGAGAGGAAGCACCGACGTTTCACTATTCATGCGGTGAGATTGCGCGCAGGGTTGTGGATAACCGTTCGTTCGCAGCCCTAGGCGCAATCTCGCGGTCAGTCGCTCGCCGCTAGGCTTGCGCGCTGTGATCACCCGGATGTCCGAACTGTTCTTGCGCACGCTGCGCGACGACCCCGCCGATGCCGAAATTGCCAGCCACAAGCTGCTGATACGCGCCGGCTACATCCGACCGGTCGCACCCGGCCTGTACAGCTGGCTGCCGCTGGGGCTGCGGGTGTTGCGCAAAATCGAACGCGTCGTGCGGGAGGTAATGAACGCCATCGGCGGACAGGAGATCCTTTTCCCGGCGCTGCTGCCGCGCGCGCCTTACGAGACGACCAACCGATGGACCGAGTACGGCGACAGTATTTTTCGCCTGAAAGACCGCCGCGGCAATGACTATCTACTCGCCCCTACCCACGAAGAAGTCTTCACCCTGACCGTGAAAGGGGAGTACAGCTCCTACAAAGATTTTCCGCTGGTGCTCTACCAGATCCAGATCAAGTACCGCGACGAGGCGCGGCCCCGGGCCGGCATCTTGCGGGTACGCGAGTTCGTGATGAAGGACTCCTACTCCTTCGACATCGACGATGCCGGGCTCAAGACCGCTTACCACGCACACCGAGAGGCCTACCAACGGATTTTCGACCGGCTTCAGGTGCATTACGTCATCGTGTCTGCGGTATCCGGCGCGATGGGCGGCTCGGCGTCTGAGGAGTTCCTGGCCGAGAGCCAGGTCGGCGAGGACACCTTCGTGCGCTGCCCCGCGTCTGGTTACGCCGCCAACGTCGAGGCCGTGGTCACCGTCCGCCCCGAGTCCCTGCCGATCGACGGACTGCCCGAGCCGGTGGTCCACGACACCGGCGACACCCCGACCATCGCGACCCTGGTCGAGTGGGCCAACGGCGCCGACCTGGGCCGCACCGTCACCGCCGCCGACACCCTGAAGAACGTGCTGCTGAAGGTGCGCCAACCCGGTGGCGATTGGGAGCTGCTGGGAATCGGAGTGCCGGGCGACCGCGAGGTCGACGACAAGCGGCTGGGCGCTGCGCTCGAGCCGGCCGAGTACGCACTGCTTGACGACGCCGACTTCGCTAAGTATCCGTTCCTAGTGAAGGGATACATCGGCCCGAAGTCGTTGCAGAACAACGGTGTTCGCTACCTCATTGACCCGCGCGTGGTGGATGGCACCAGCTGGATCACCGGCGCCGACAAGCAAGGGCAGCACGTCGTCGGGCTGATCGCCGGCCGCGACTTCACCGCCGACGGCACCATTGAGGCCGCCGAAGTCCGCGACGGCGATCCGTCTCCGGACGGCGCCGGTGCGCTGGTATCGGCCCGCGGGATCGAGATCGGTCACATCTTCCAGCTCGGCCGCAAATACACCGACGCCTTCACCGTCGACGTGCTCGGCGAGGACGGCAAGCCGGTGCGGCTGACCATGGGTTCCTACGGTCTCGGAGTGTCGCGGCTGGTAGCGGTCATCGCCGAACAGCACCACGACGAGCTGGGGCTGCGTTGGCCGTCCGAAGTCGCGCCGTTCGACGTGCATCTGGTGATCGCCAACAAGGATGCGCAGGCGCGCACCGGGGCCACTGCGCTGGCCGCCGATCTGGATCGGCTGGGCATCGAGGTGCTGCTCGACGACCGGCAGGCCTCGCCCGGGGTGAAGTTCAAGGACGCCGAGCTGCTCGGTGTGCCGTGGATCGTCGTGGTGGGCCGTGGTTGGGCGGACGGGACGGTCGAGCTGCGCAATCGGTTCTCCGGCGAGACCCGCGAACTGGCGGTCGGCGCCGGGCTGGCCACCGACATCACGGTCGCGGTCTCACGCGATTAGTCGCCGCCGGGAAACGCCGTGGTGATCGGGTTGGCCCCGAGTACCTGGTTCCAGCGGGCGGCCAGCACGGCGCTCTGTGTCAGCGCGGTCACGCCGAACTGGCGATCCTCTGGCGTCTGAGCCTGCTCGATAACCGCGCGCCAGGCCACCTCGGTGTCCTTTTCCATCCGCACGGCCAGCCGGTTCGCATCGGTTGGGTTGTTCACCGGCATCGGCAACTGGTAGCCGGCGGCGGCCACCGGAGCGTTGACCGAGCGGCCGCCGAGCATCGCGATCACCTGGTCGCGCCGTTGGCGATGCTGATTCAGCGAGAAAGACACCAGGGGGTTGGCGTCGGGTTGGCAGTGGGCGGACACGATGCCGTAGCCGTAGATCACGGCGTGTTCGGTCGTCAGCGCAGCGCACAATGCGGAGTCGGCGGGTGACGGCTCAGCGGATGTCATGCGGCCGGTCCTGAAAACACCAGCGCGACACTGTAAGCGGCCGTGCACGCGGCGGCGATCGAACCGAGCAGGCCGGCCCGATAACCCGAAGACGTCATTGCCAAGTGACTGGCACTGGCCCCGGACCCGCGTAAGGAATTGATCACGTCGGACAGTATCGGCGGGGGCGCCGCCGCGGCCGACGTGGTGGGTGTCGGGCTGGTGGTCTGACTGGAGGTCGACGTCGTGTTGACGGCCAGGCGTGCGATCTCGGTAGCCAATGCCTTGGCATGTTGGGCGCGCTCGCCGGCGACCTCGGTCAGCGCTGCACTCACTGGTGCGGCTGCGGCCGCAGCAGCTGCGGTGGCGAGCTCGCTGTCATGCCGGGCCAGTTTCAACTGCGCTTCGAGTTCGTCGACCGCCGGCGCGGCGGGCGGCGAACTGCAGGCGGAGCCGGCCATCCCGAACACAGCGAGAGCGGCGCCACCGGCCAGCACCTGTCGCCTGTTGAAAACCGGTCTGACAACGGGCAGCGTGCGTGGCACAGCAACATCCTGCCATTGCTGTGCCGGCGCGTTGGACGGCCCGGCTATGACGCAGGTTGACCTGGCCGCGATCACGGCTGATACGAGTTTCCTGGCGTATCGTTAATAGCTGGTTCACCGGGAACGTGCATTACTGCGAGCCGGAGGGCCGCCTGACCGGACAACTCAAGATGAGGAGCTCGCCGTGGCCATCGGGCTACCGTCACAGACGCAGGTGATCGAGCTACTCGATGGTGAGTTCGCGCGCGCAGGCTACGAAATTGAGGACGTCGTCATCGATCCGCGGGCCCGTCCGCCGCGGATAACTGTCATTGCCGACGGCGACACCGCGCTCGACCTGGACACCATCGCTGAGCTAGCCCGTTCGGCGTCGACCTTGTTGGACGCTGTCAAAAGCATTGACGGTCGCTACGTGCTGGAAGTCAGCTCCCCCGGCGTGGACCGCCCGCTGACCAGCGCGAAGCACTTCCGCCGGGCGCAGGGCCGCAAGGTCGAAATAGCACTGGCCGACGGAACGCAAGTCACCGGTCGAGTCGGCGAGATATCCGACAACGCGCTGCTGCTGGTGGTCCGCGACGATCGGGCCCGCGACTGGACCGTGCGTCCAGTGCCAATTGACGAGATCGTGAAAGCGATTGTCCAGGTTGAGTTTTCGCCTCCTTCCAAGCGAGAACTTGAGTTGGCGGCTGTCGATCGGAGTGCGGAGGGCAGAACATGAACATCGACATGGCCGCTCTGCACGCGATCGTTGTGGAACGAGGAGTCTCCTTCGACGACTTGCTCGAGGACGTCAAGGCCGCGGTGCTCAGCGCTTACCGGCACACCGAGGGCCATCAGCCGGATGCGCATATCGAAATTGACCGCAAAACCGGTGCGGTCCAAGTTTTTGCCCGCGAGGTCGACGAAGACGGCATTGTGCTCAGCGAATGGGAGGACACCCCGGAGGGTTTCGGGCGGATTGCGGCCACCACCGCACGGCAGGTAATGCTGCAGCGGCTCCGCGACGCCGAGAACGAGCGCACATTCGGCGAGTTCTCCACTCATGAGGGCGAGATCGTTGGCGGTGTGGTGCAACGTGACAGCCGGGCCAACGCCCGCGGTTTCGTCGTCGTCCGAATGGGCAGCGAGACCAAGGGGTCTGAGGGTGTGATCCCGGCGGCCGAACAGGTTCCCGGTGAGCTTTATGAGCATGGTGACCGGCTGCGCTGCTACGTGGTGGGAGTGAGTCGCGGTTCCCGCGAGCCGGTGATCACGTTGTCTCGCACCCACCCCAACTTGGTGCGCAAGCTGTTCTCGCTGGAGGTCCCCGAGATCGCCGACGGTTCGGTGGAGATTGTCGCGGTGGCACGCGAAGCCGGCCACCGTTCGAAGATCGCGGTCGCTTCCCGGGTCCCCGGCCTGAACGCCAAGGGCGCCTGCATCGGCCCGATGGGTCAGCGGGTGCGCAATGTGATGAGTGAGCTGTCCGGGGAGAAGATCGACATCATCGACTACGACGAGGACCCGGCTCGGTTCGTCGCCAACGCGTTATCGCCGGCCAAGGTGGTTTCGGTGACCGTGATCGACCAGAACGCCCGGGCCGCGCGGGTAGTGGTACCGGACTTTCAGCTTTCGCTGGCCATCGGCAAGGAGGGCCAGAACGCACGGCTGGCCGCCCGGCTCACCGGATGGCGGATCGACATCCGCGGGGATTCGCCCGACCAGCCCGCGGACCACCCCGAGCACGGCGCCACCCACGGGGAACACGGCGCTACCCACGGGATGGCGCACGACCGCTGACCTACATCGCGGGTGGTTCTGACCACTAGTTGGGTGTGGGTAAACTAAGCCGTGATCCAGCGCGAGATTTCGGCCTCTGCGCATCGACGCATCGATGGACCGGTGCGGACATGTGTCGGTTGCCGAAAGCGAGAGTTGGCCGTCGGACTGCTCCGAGTGGTGGCTGAGTCGATCGGGAACGGGAAATACGCCGTGACCGTTGACCCAGCGGGTACTCTGCCGGGGCGGGGTGCATGGCTGCATCCCGTTCCACAGTGCGCCAACGATGCGATCCGGCGGCGAGCATTTGCTCGAGCGCTGCGCATCGTGGGCGCACCGGATACGTCAGCGTTGTTCGAGCACATCAACGGGCTCGGCACACCGCCAACAGAACAGGCAGCAAAGAACATGAGCACAC
>NZ_JBAPPI010000203.1:0-6542 GCF_049280035.1 Mycobacterium sp.
TCCCAGCGCTGGCCGACGAGCCAGAGTTGGCGCGCGCGGCATCCGAATCCGGCGAGGTGACCGCACTGGCGGTGCGGGCGGACCGCATTCCGGCCGCGGTGCCCTCGGTAGAGAGCCGCACCGACCGGCTGCACGGGCAGATACCGTTCGTACTGGGTGCCGTCCGGGCGCGGCGGTTTCTGGTCCCGATAGCCGATGGCGAGTCCATATCGCTGTGGCTGGTGGACGGCGGCGACCCGGGCATAGGGATTCACCCCCGGTCGCTGCTGGACCGTTCCAGGGACGTGGCCGATGTCGTGCTTGACGACGTCGCGGCACGCCGGCTCGAGCTCGACCCGGCCGCGACGATCAGCGAAATCGCGGCCCGGGCAGCGGTTCTGGTCGCAGCCGACGCACTGGGCGCATCGGAACGAATGCTTCAACTCGCCGTCGACTACAGCAAGCAACGCCAGCAGTTCGGTCGGCCGATCGGCTCGTTCCAGGCGGTCAAGCATGCCGCCGCGCAGATGCTGGTCACCGTGGAGTCCTCGCTGTCGATCGCCTGCTACGCGGCGCAATCGGTGGAGGAAGGTTTGTCTGACCGCGCGATCCACGCGGCCGTCGCTAAGGCGCAGGTCACCGGCGGGGCCGTCGAACTCGCCGACAGCGCGCTGACTCTCCATGGCGCGATCGGCTACACCTGGGAACACGATCTGCACCTCTTCTACAAGCGGGCCAAGCTCGACCGGGTGCTATTCGGCACACCGGCGGCGTGGAACGAGCGCATCGCGGACGCGCTGCCGCTACTGCCCGTCACGGCATGACCGTGCGCAGGTGACCGGGACCTCAGTAAACGGGCTTTCATTTTGGTCTGTCCATTAGTATGATTAGTCCTTAGCCTATTCCCAACAGTCGTCGAGTGGAGAGCGTTGTGGACTTCCAGTTGAGCGATGACCAGCAGACGATCCGCGCTGCGGTCGCTGAACTGGCAGCCAAGTTCGACGACCACTACTGGATGACCAAAGATCAACGGCACGAGTTCCCGACCGAGTTCTACGACGCGTTCGCCGAGGGCGGCTGGCTCGGCATTACCACACCAGAGGAATACGGGGGCCATGGGTTCGGCATTACCGAGGCATCCATTCTGCTGGAGGAGGTCGCGGCCAGCGGCGCCGGGATGAACGGCGCCAGCTCCATGCACATGTCGATATTCGGCATGCATCCGGTGATCGTGCATGGGTCCGAGGAGCTCAAATCGCGCACCCTGCCCCGAATCGTCACCGGTGACTTGCACGTCTGTTTCGGCGTCACCGAGCCGGGCGCGGGACTGGACACCACAAAGATCACCACGTTTGCGCGGCGCGAGAGCGATCACTACGTCGTCAACGGGCGCAAGGTATGGATCTCCAAGGCGTTGGAGTCGGAGAAGGTCCTGTTGCTAACTCGCACCACGAAATTCGAGGACGCAACCCGCAAAACGGATGGCATGACCCTGTTTCTGACCGACCTCGATCGCAGCAAGGTCGAGATTCGCCCGATACCTAAGATGGGCCGAAACGCGGTGTCCTCCAATGAGTTGTTTATCGATGGCCTCGAGATCCCCATCGAGGACCGTGTCGGCGAGGAAGGCCAGGGTTTCCGCTACATCCTCGACGGGCTGAACCCCGAGCGTTGTCTCATCGCCGCCGAGGCGCTAGGCATTGGGCGTGCGGCGCTGCGTGCGGCGGTGCGGTACGGCAACGAGCGTGTTGTATTCGGTCGGCCGATCGGAATGAACCAGGGACTGCAGTTTCCGCTGGCCGACTCGCTGGCCCGGCTGGACGCCGCCGAGCTGATGCTGCGCAAAGCCACCTGGCTCTACGACAACGGGAACTCCTGTGCACGCGAAGCCAATACGGCCAAGTACCTGTGTGCCGACGCCGCGTTCGACGCGGCTGACCGCGCACTGCAAACACACGGCGGTATGGGGTACTCGGAGGAGTATCACGTGGCGCGGTACTTCCGCGAGGCCCGGCTGACGCGGATCGCTCCGATCAGCCAGGAAATGGTGCTCAATTACCTGGGCGAGCACGTGCTCGGCCTGCCAAGGAGCTACTGATGACGCAGCAGCGTGACGTCTTCCGGCTCGACGAGCGCTCGGCGCTGGTGACTGGTGCGGGCAGCGGTCTCGGCCAGGCGATCGCCCGTGCCTTCGCCGCCGCCGGGGCCGCCGTTGTGGTGACCGATATCGACAAGGACGCCGCCATGGCCACCGCGGAGTCGATCACCGCCGCCGGCGGTACTGCGCAGCCATTGGTGCTCGACGTGCGCGACTCGGCAGCAGCGAAGGAAGCCGCCGCGGCCGCAGCCGAGCTCGGCGGCGGCGCACTGCACATCCTGGTCAACAATGCCGGCGCCATCGCACCCGCGATGTTCGCGGACCTTTCCGAGGAGAAGTTCCGCCGTATCATCGACATCCACCTGATCGGCAGCTTCGTGTGCAGCCAGGCCGCATTGCACCACATGCGGTCCGACGGCACCGGGCGGATCATCAACGTCACTTCAGCGGCCGGCCTCACCGGGACCATCGGCCAAGCGAACTACGGGGCCGCCAAGGCAGGCATCGTCGGTCTGACGAAGTCGCTGGCTCGTGAGCTGGCACGCCAGTCGATCACCGTCAACGCCGTCGCGCCACTGGCCGCGACGCCCATGACGGAAAATATCCGCAGCAACGAAAAGCTGGCCGCGAAAACCCTGGCCCGAATTCCCCTGGGCCGGTGGGCCTTCCCGGACGAGATCGCACCGACATTTGTCTTCCTGGCCTCAGACGCCGCGTCCTACATCACCGGGCAAGTGCTGCCAGTCGACGGTGGGACGGTGATCTGATGCGCCACAAGGTAACAGGACCCTTTGCCTCGACGGGCCGCGAGGTCTACATCGCCGAGGCGGTACGCACCCCGATAGGCAAATCGCATCCCGAGCGTGGGTGGTACCGCGACATTCACCCCAACGCAATGCTGGCCGCCTGTTACACCGAGCTGGTCAGACGCACCGAAATCCGACCCGCCGTGGTGGAAGACCTGGTGATCGGCTGCACCGCCCCGTTCGGTGAACAGTCCCGCAATATCGCCCGCAACGCGTGGCTGCAGGCGGGCTATCCGCCCGAGGTACCGGCCACCACGCTGGACCGGCGCTGCGGCTCGGCGCAGACCGCGGTGGAAATGGCTGCGGCGCTGGTGGCCTCGGGCACGCACGACGTTGTCATCGCCGGCGGTGTAGAGCACATGAGCCACGTCCCCATCGACTCCCCCGCCAAGGTCTCCGAACTCTACGGCGACCCGTGGCCGGCCGAGCTGCGCGACCGCTACGCCTTTGTGCACCAAGGTGAAAGCGCCGAGCTGATCGCCGACCGTTGGGAGCTGGGCCGTGAGGAGATGGATGCCTTCGCGGCGCGGTCGCACCAGAACGCTGCCAAGGCCATCGCCGACGGCCGCTTCGTCACCGAGATGGTGCCGATGACACTCGACGGCCAGACCCGCTACGCCGATCAGTGCGTGCGCCCGGAGACCACAGTGGAAACACTGGCCAACCTCAAACCGGTGTTCCGCAAGGAAGGTGGGCGAATCACCGCTGGGTCGTCCTCGCCGATCAGCGACGGCGCCGCGGCAGTGCTGCTGTGCTCCGGCGACGCCGTGCACCGGCTCGGATTGCGGGCGCGTGCCCGCATTGTCGACCAGACCACCGTCGGAGTCGATCCGATCATCATGCTGACCGGGCCCATTCCGGCAACCCGGAAGTTGTTGCAGCGCAACACTCTCAGCATCGATGACATCGACCTGTTCGAGGTCAACGAGGCGTTCTCCTCAGTGGTGCTGGCATGGCAGCGCGAGCTGCGTTCCGACATCGACCGCGTGAACGTCAACGGTGGTGCGATCGCGCTGGGTCATGCCGTCGGTGCGACCGGGGCCAGGCTGATCGCCACCCTGATCCCCGAACTCGAACGCCGCGAGGCCGACCTCGGCCTGGTGACGATGTGCTGCGGCGGGGGCCTTGGGACGGGAACCTTGATCCAACGGGTACCGACGTGATCGATTTCAGACAATTCCTGTCCCGCGATGACGGAGTCTGGTGGGGTCAGGCCGCCGCGGAGCCGCGTCCGTTGGTCGACGCGCTGATCTTGCAGAGTCCCCGGATCGGTCCGATCCGCACGTTCACCGGGCTGAGCTGGAACGACCAGCTCGCCATCACGATGCCCGGCCGGATGTCGATGGTGTCCTATGGCGGGCTCGGCGAGCTTCGGGAGCTGAGCCGGTCCGGGCGCCTGGACGTAGTGCCGTGCCACTATTCGGCGCTACCGCGGATGTTCGCCGAACGCCGGCTGCCCTGTGATGTCGGCCTGATGCAGGTGTCCGCACCTGACCGAAACGGGATGTGCTCTTTGGGCATCGGTGTCGACTACGTCGCCGATGCGATGCGGCACACGCCGGTGCTCATCGCCGAGATCAACCAGAGGATGCCGGCCACGGTTGGCACCCAACGAATTCCGCTCGACCGGTTCGCCGCGACCATCAGCACAGACCGGCCGCTGGCCGAAGATCCCACCCGCGCACCGGGTGTCACCGAGCAGCGCATCGCCGCCCACGTCGCCGAGCTGATCGACGACGGAGATACCGTGCAGTTGGGAGTCGGCTCGCTGGGCGCCGCGATGCTTGATGCGCTGGCCGAACACGAGGATTTGGGATTTCACACGGGCATGGTCACCGACGGGCTGCTCCGGCTGGTCGACAAAGGCGTGGCGACCGGCAGCCGCAAGGAGATCGACCCCGGACTGATTGTGGCCGGCACCGCGCTTGGTACGGCTGAGCTGTACCACCGGGTGCCCGAGCTTCCCGCCAGGTTCCTGCCAACCAGTTACACCCATAGCCCGCAGGTGCTTTCGCAGTTGCACTCGCTGGTTTCGGTGAACTTCGCAGTCGAGGTCGACCTGAGCGGGCAAGTGGGCGCCGAGGTCAGCCGCGGCGTATATATCGGCGCTGTCGGCGGGCAGGTGGACTTCACCCGGGCCGCCGCGCTCACCGGCAAACGTTCGATTATCGCGTTGCGGGCCACATCGGGCGGCCAGTCCACGATCAAAGCCGCACTCGATGGGGGGGTGGTCACCACCACGCGGTCCGACGTCGACACCGTCGTCACCGAATACGGCGTCGCGCATCTGCGTGGCTGCAGCTTAAGGGAACGGGCCCGACGAATGGCCGCCATCGCCGCCCCCGAGTTCCGCGACCAGCTTGACCGCGAAAGGAGCACATTGTGAGTAGATTGCCCGCGCATGTCGATATCCGCGAGGTGGGTCCGCGCGACGGCTTCCAGAACGAACCGGAAACCATCGCCACCGCCGACAAGATCGATCTGATCAACCAGCTGGGCCGGACTGGCCTGCGCCGCATCGAGGTTGCCAGTTTCGTGCGACCAGACGTCATCCCCCAGCTGTCCGACGGCGTCGAGGTGCTGCGCGGCATCGATGTGCCCGAATACGTGTCGCTGATGGTGCTGGTGCCCAACAGCAAAGGACTCGACAACGCGCTCAAGGTGCGCGAGACCTTCTCCGAGGTCGCGATCTTCGTCAGCGCCTCGGAGACACACAACAAGAAGAACGTGAACCGAAGCATCGCCGAATCGATGGCCGACAACGAGGTCATCGCCAAGCGCATCGTCGCCGAGGATCTGCGCTGCGCCGCCGTCATCGCGACCTCCTACGGTTGTCCGTTTGAGGGCAAGGTGCCGATGAAGCGGGTGCTCGACATCGCTGAGCAATTCGCTGCCGCGGGCGCCAGCGAGGTCGGGTTCGGCGACACCACCGGGATGGCCAACCCCGCCTATGTCGGTGAATTCTTCGCTGCCGCTATCGAACGACTGCCCGGTGTCGAGGTCACCGCCCACTTCCACAACACCCGCGGCCAGGGACTGGCCAATGCTTATGCCGCGATGCAGGCCGGGTGCACCAGCTTCGAATCGAGCTTCGGCGAACTCGGCGGCTGCCCGGTGCCGGCCGGTTCGACCGGAAACATCGCCTCGGAGGATCTGATCAGCATGTTCCAGGAGATGGGCGTGTCCACCGGGGTATCGCTGCCGGCCATGATCAACGCGGCCCGCGCCGCTCAGAGCGTGCTCGGCCGCAAACTGACCAGCCACTCCATCGTCGCCGGTCCGATCGACTGGGTACCGAACCCCAGCGCTCCGTCCTGCCGTTAGACCATCCCATCACTCATCTCAAAGGAGAGAACAGATATGACCAACCGCGTCGCATTCGTCACCGGCGGAGCCCAAGGCATCGGCCAAGGAATCTCTGAAACCCTGGGCGCCAACGGGTTCCGGGTCGCTGTCGCCGACCTCAACCTGGAGGCGGCCGAAGCCACCGCAAAGCGCATTGCCGAGTCCGGCGGCGAAGCCATCGCGGTTCACGTCGATGTGACCGACACCGACTCGGTACGCGGCGCGGTCAAGACCGTCGCCGCCGAACTCGGGGACATCGAGATCGTGGTCAACAACGCCGGCTGGGACGACTTCATGCCGTTCTTGAAAACTTC
>NZ_JBAPPI010000204.1:0-1628 GCF_049280035.1 Mycobacterium sp.
GTCCGGATCTTCGATCTGCAGACGAAGACCGCCCACCGGCCGGCCCACGGTGTGCAGAAGGTCGGGGTTTTTGAGTGCGGCAAGTCGATGATCGTCTGGCCCCAAGCTGGTGATCGGGCTGCCCTCGGTTTGGCCGTAAAGGCTGACCATCGCGACGTCGGGCAGCGCGTCAAGAACGCGTCGCAACGTATCGACAGTGATCGGCGAGGCACCATAGATCAATGTCTTGAGCGGAACTGCGTCGAGAAGCCCCGCGCTGAGCAACATCTCGATCATGGTCGGCACGAGCAGGCAGTGGGTGGCATCGAGTTGCTTGAGGTTGCGCCACCAATCGAAGGAGAATCTGTTGGTACAGATAACCGCCGCCCCGGCCGTGAGGGCCACCAGGACGTTGCCCAGTCCCCCGATGTGATGTAGAGGTGAGCCGGTGGCATAGCGGTCGTCGGGGCCAACGCTGATCAGGCGACGCAAAAGCTCAGCGCGGGCGTCGAGCACTCGCTCGGTGAGCGGGACTCGCTTGGGGACGCCGGTCGTTCCCGCGGTGTGCAGGTAGATCGCCGTGGGGCCTGTTTCCGGATGCAACCTACGCCTCGACGCCGGCAAGAAGGGAATTGTCACCGCCCGTATCCCAACCGCGTCGGCAACCTGCCGAGCCGTCTCGGCGAACGCGGCCTCAGCGAGCAGGACCGACGAGCCGCTCCGTCGCACCGTCTCGGCCAGCTCTGCGGGAGTCTGCCGCGGCCCGAGCGGAGCGAGCGGCCTGTTGACCGCGGCACCGCCGAACAGCAGTGCAAGCGCGCGGGCGTTGGTGGTGAGCAACGCAGGGATCAGCTGACCTGCCTGCACGTCGAGCTCGACGAGCAGGTCCGCGGCCGTGACCGCCATTCCGATCAGTTCGCGGCCAGTGACGGAGCCCACTTCGCCTATCACCGCAGCACGTTCACTGCGTTCGTGGACTGCGCAAATCCGCTCGAGCCACGTCATCCGAGCGGTTGAACCAAACTAGTCAGGTACGTATCTATCAACGTCTCTCCTCACCGTTTCGCCAAAGCGATAAATAGTTTACTGTTTGTGTGAACTGTCGCGAAGGAGGGCACGGCAACGTGCGCATTATCGTCACGGGCGGAAGCAGCGGCGTCGGCAAGGCGACCGCACACGCAATGGCCGCCGTCGGCCACGAAGTGGTGATCGCCTGCCGGACCCTGACAAAGGCCTACGACGCCGCGGCGTCGATGCCCGGCGACGTCGAGGTGCGTGAGCTCGACCTGGCCGACCTCACCAGCGTGCGCAAGTTCGCCGACACCGTCGACGACGTCGACGTGCTGGTGAACAACGCCGGTGTGTTGGGCTTGCCGCTGACCCGAACGGCCGATGGCTTCGAGGCTCACATTGGCACCAACCACCTCGGCCACTTCGCGTTGACATGCCTGCTCGGCGACCGGATCCGCGATCGCGTCGTGGCGGTGGCCAGCACCAACTACACCACCGCCCGCATGCACTTCGACGACCTCAATTACCACCATCGCAGCTACAACCCGTGGTCGGCCTATGGGGAATCCAAGCTAGCGAACCTGCTGTTCGTGCGGGAATTGGTCGCGCGCGGCAAGACCGCCTATGCCTCGGATCCC
>NZ_JBAPPI010000205.1:0-3155 GCF_049280035.1 Mycobacterium sp.
CGCCCGGCATCAACGGCGCCGGCGGATCCGGCGGTACCCCCGGCGGCACCGATGGCACGCCCACGTTGGCGAACGCAACCATCCATTTCACGATGAATGCCCTCAATCAGCCCGTGGCATACATCTCGGTAAACGGCGGACCGATGGAACCCGTAATAGTTGACACCGGATCCACTGGACTTGTCATCGAACCCCAATACGTCCCAACACAAGGCCTTGGCAGCGAAGTCTATTCGGGCGCCGCGGGTTACAGCGGCGGCCTGTCGTATTCCTACGATACGTACGACACGACGGTGAGTTTCGGCAATGGCCTCGTCACCTCGCCGACCGCCGTTGACCTTGTCACTACCCAATCGACGTCAGCTTTCGAAAACTACTTTTCTTCCACCGGCGCGGTCGGCGTTTTGGGTATTGGGCCTGACAACGGGTTCCCGGGCACCAGCACTGTGATCACAGCGTTGCCGGGCACCCTTGATCAGGGTGCGCTCATCAACGAATCCCAGGGCGTGCTGGAGTTCGGCCCCAACCCCTTAACCAGCACCATCTCGATCGCCGGAGCCCCGACCGCCACCCTGGACGTAAAGATCGGTAACGGACCGCTCGAACACATTTCCGTCGCAATCGATTCCGGTGGGTTGACCGGATGGTTCCCGTCATCGGTGCTCGACACCGGTCAGACCTCGGGAACTATCCCGGCGGGAATAACCATTTCGGTCTACACCAGCAACGGTGAGACGCTGCTGTACTCGTACACGACGACCGCAACCGATGGGCCATTTGTTACGACGGGAGGTGCGGCGAATTCCGGATACATCCCCTTCTATCTGGGACCGGTGTACGTGGGCGAGGGCCCGAGCGGTTACGGGACGACAACCTTCGATTCCTAACGGCCGTCAAGCCGAAAACCATCTCACCTTAATCTCGATTCCGCCGTGAAAGGTAGGCTCCGGCGGTGTACAGCAGTGAGCCGACGAGCACTACGAACTTGGTGATCGCTGCGCCTCGGGCGCGACGCGCATTGTCGTTAATCTTGTTGCCGCCCAGGATATTTAATAGTGCAACCCCCTCCAGTGCATCGGCGCCAACAGCGGGAATGACACCAAGGCAAACCGCGGCCGGGTGGCCTAGCCGGCGGCGGGCGGAGTCCACCAGCAGGGCGGTTAAGGCGCCATAGGTGGCCATGTAGCCGAAATCGAGCTGGACGGAACGGCGCGCCGCGCGCCGGCCATCGTCTCCCCATGCGCTCATAATCCGTTGTGCGCGTGTGGCATTGCCCGCCAACTCGAATGCAATGATGCCCGGCCCGCCAGAGCGGTGCATCCGTCGCTCCAGCGCCAGCATCACCGACGTATAGCCGGCGAAAGCCGTTACGGCCCAGATCAGGTCATTCCTGCGACGACGGTTGCTGGACCCGCTTACCGTGACGCGTTGTTGCGTAGACATTTCCGTGCCGTCCTTATGTTGTACAACTCATCGACAGCATCCAAGCTCGCGCCCGAGCTGGGCCATGTGCAAGAGACACTGCTGACCGGTTCGATCGTCTCGATAACGATATGGTCCGGTGGTCCGATCTTGATCTTTCCGACACGATCGCGCTGCGCCGACGTTTCTTCGCCGACCGACCGCGGTTGCACGATGCTGGTGGGTTCGGTGCTCGACACAATTGCCGCTGCTCCTGGCCCGCGCGCTACCGCTACGGTCTGCCGCTGCTGGCCCGGCTCCTTCCCGCCGTCGTCAACAGCTACAAACTCAACGTGTTCACGCTCGGCACACCGTCTTAAGTGGTCGCCTGCCCAAAGCCATCCGCCTCGAGCGGTATCGCTTGGCTTTGGAGAGATTAGATTTTGGATTTATGGGGAAGTGAAGGGGGTGGATCTGTATTCACCGGGCAGAGCTGGCGTGAGCCGATGAGTCGAACGCGTGAACATCTTGACGAGCTGGTGGCAGCTCGCGACCAGATGGAAAAACTGGTGCAGGTCATCGTCGGGATTGGTTCCGATTTGGACCTGGATGTGACGCTGCACCGAGTCGTCAATTCGGCGATGGCGCTGACCGGCGCGCGCTACGCAGCGCTGGGTATCCGCGGGTCTGACGGCACTCTCGTCACATTCGTCCAAGCGGGGATCGACGACGCCACCGCGCGGCGGCTCGGCGATTTGCCGGTGGGTGGAGGTCTCCGCGTCGAGGACCTGAGTGCTTATCCGCAGGCCGCCGGGTTGCGGGCACACGCTCCGGCGTTGCGGGCACTCCTCGCGATACCGATTACCGTGCGCGCAGCTGACTTCGGGAGCCTTTATCTGGCCGACGACCGGCTCGGCCGAGTGTTTTCCGACTTCGAGGAGGCCGCCGTGCGGGCATTGGCGACGGCGGCGGCCGCCGCAATCGATAATGCGCGGCTTTTCGAGCGGCAACGTGAATCGGCGAAATGGACAAATGCCAGTCGCGAGATCACCAGCGCGCTGCTGTCCGGCGACCCACAGACGGGGCCATTGCAGCTCATCGTGAACCGGGCGCTGGAGTTGGCCGATGCTGAGCAGGCGATATTGCTGGTTCCGAGTGAACCCGATCTGCCCGCCGATGAAGTCGACACCCTTGTCGTAGCCGCTACGGCGGGCCGGTACGCCTCGGAGGTGATTGGTCGCCAGGTTCCGATGGACGCCTCCACTACGGGAGGCGTTGCGCGTCGCGGTCTACCGCTAATCACTGATTCCTTCCAGTATCCGATCGAGGGTTTCACCGATGTCGGTGAACGGTCGGCGATCGTCATGCCGCTGACTGCGGACGACAGCGTGCTTGGCGTGATTGCAGTCGCACGCCGACCACTGCAGCCGCCATTCGGCACCGATTACCTGGAGCTGGTCAGTGACTTCGCTCAACACGCCGCTATTGCCTTGGCGCTGGCGGCAAGTCGCGAACATGCGCTCAACCAGCAACTCGCCCAGGCCGACACCGTCGATGACGCGCTGCGAGCCGCAGCCGAGGAATTACGTCGACTCTGGCGGGCCCGCCGCGTCTTGGCGGTCATCTTCCCTGCCCACAGGTCCGCCGCCGCGCCGGACCTGATCTCGGTCGGCGAGCCCTCGCAGTGGGACGACCTGTCATCCGAAACACGCCAGATGCTGACCTCGTTGCGCGACGGCGACCTACTCGCTCCC
>NZ_JBAPPI010000206.1:0-6593 GCF_049280035.1 Mycobacterium sp.
CCCTAATACCGACCCCAATACGGCGAGGGCAGCACGGTGAGCCACGACTGGACCGATAATCGCAAGAACCTGATGCTCTTCTCTGGCCGCGCGCATCCCGAGCTGGCCGAGCAGGTAGCCAAAGAACTCGACGTCCACGTCACCGCACAGACCGCGCGCGAGTTCGCCAACGGCGAGATCTTCGTGCGGTTCGACGAATCGGTGCGTGGGTGTGACGCCTTTGTCCTGCAGTCTTGCCCCGACCCGGTGAACAACTGGCTGATGGAAGCGCTGATCATGATCGATGCGCTCAAGCGGGGCAGCGCCAAGCGGATCACCGCCGTCATGCCCTTCTATCCCTACGCCCGCCAAGACAAGAAGCACCGCGGCCGCGAGCCGATCTCGGCGCGGTTGGTCGCCGACCTGCTCAAGACGGCCGGCGCCGACCGGATCGTGACCGTCGACCTGCACACCGACCAGATCCAGGGCTTCTTCGACGGACCCGTCGATCACATGCGCGGGCAGAACCTGCTGATCGGCTACATCGGGGACAACTACCCCGACGGCAACATGGTGGTGGTCTCCCCCGACTCCGGCCGGGTGCGCATCGCCGAGAAATGGGCCGACGCGCTGGGCGGCGTCCCGCTGGCCTTCATCCACAAAACCCGCGATCCGCGGGTGCCCAACCAGGTGGTCTCAAACCGCGTCGTCGGCGAGGTTGAGGGCCGCACCTGCGTACTGATCGACGACATGATCGACACCGGTGGCACCATTGCCGGCGCGGTGAAGCTGCTGCACGACGACGGCGCCAAGGATGTGATCATCGCGGCCACCCACGGTGTGCTGTCCGACCCGGCGTCCGAACGGCTCGCGGCCTGCGGCGCCCGCGAAATAATCGTCACCAACACGCTGCCGATCGGTGAGGAAAAGCGGTTCCCACAGCTTACGGTGTTGTCGATCGCGCCGCTGCTGGCCAGCACGATCCGCGCGGTATTCGAAAACGGTTCGGTCACAGGACTATTCGACGGGGACGCCTAGATGGCTTCGGGTGCCCACAACACCGTCATCTACCACAACCCCAAGTGCACCACCTCGCGAAAGACCCTGGAGTTGTTGCGCGACAACGGTGTTGAGCCCAAGATCGTGCAGTACCTCAAGACACCGCCGTCCCGTGCCGAGCTGGTAAGCCTGATCCGCGACGCCGGAATCGATGTGCGCAACGCGGTCCGCAAACGCGAGCCGCTGTACGCCGAGCTCAACCTGGCCGACGCGAGCGACGACCAATTGCTGGACGCCATGGCCGAACATCCCATCCTCATCGAAAGGCCTTTTGTCGTCACACCGAAAGGCACGCGGCTGGCCCGTCCGATGGACAGGGTGCGCGATATCCTGTGAGGCCCGGGTTATGCGGAGCCGCGGTCGTGGTCCTGGCTTTGACGGCGTTGCCGGTCGGCTGTGGCTCGAAAAGTCCTGATTACCAGTCGATTTGGACCAAGGCACCGACGACGACAGCGACGTCGACTGAAGCGCCGGTACCGTTCGCGCAGTATCTGGAAAGCAGCGGGGTAACCGGAGAGCCGGTGGCGCCCGACAAGCTGACCGACTTGACTGTGTCGATCCCGATACCGCCGGGCTGGGAGAAGATCGAGAAGCCGAATATCGCGCCGACCACCGAGATGATCGCCAAGAGTGGCAATTTTCCTGCGGCCATGTTGATGGTGTTCAAACTGAATGGTGATTTCGATCCCGCCGACGTGGTCAAGCACGGCAACGCCGATGCCACGCTGGCGAAGAACTTCAAACTGCTCGACCAGTCCGGCGCCAACTTCAACGGCTTTCCGTCGTCAATGATCGAAGGCAGCTACGACCTCGCGGACGCGCGGCTGCACACCTACAACCGGATCGTCATTCCGACCGGGCCAGCGCCGGCCCGCCAGCGCTACCTGGTCCAGCTCGCGGTCACCAGCCGGGCCGAGCAGGCCGCCCCCGACGCGGCCGACATCCAGGCGATCATCCACGGATTCACCATCGCCGCAAAGTAGCTGCCGCCGCGCTGCTCGCCGCCGCATTACTGTGTTTGCCATGACCTCATGGACCGCCGCGGATCTGCCCTCGTTCGCCGGACGCACTGTCATCGTCACCGGCGCCAACAGCGGCCTGGGCGCGGTGACTGCTCGCGAGCTGGCCCGGGTCGGTGCCCAGGTCATCCTCGCCGTGCGCAACACCGGGAAGGGCGAAGCCGCCGCCCGGGACATGACCGGAGACATTGAGGTGCGTCGACTCGACCTGCAGGAACTGGCATCGGTGCGGCAGTTCGCCGACGGGGTGGACACTGTCGACGTCCTGATCAACAACGCCGGCGTGATGGCCGTGCCGCACGCGGTGACCGCCGACGGCTTCTAGAGCCAGATCGGCACCAACCATCTCGGGCATTTCGCGCTGACCAACCTGCTGCTGCCCAAGATCACCGACCGGGTGGTGACCGTGTCGTCGTTGGCGCACTGGGCGGGCTACATCAGCCTTCGAGACCTGAACTGGACGTCGCGGCCCTACTCGGCGTGGGTGGCCTACGGCCAGTCCAAGCTCGCCAACCTGCTGTTCACCAGGGAGCTGCAGCGGCGCCTGAAGGCCGCCGGCTCGCCGTTGCGTGCGGTGGCCGCGCATCCCGGTTACTCGCACACCAACCTGCAAGGGCATTCCGGTCGCAAACTCGACAACGTGCTGATGGCGATCGGTAACCGGCTGGCCTCCGACGCCGACTTCGGCGCCCGGCAAACGCTGTATGCCGCCTCCCAGGACTTACCGGGCGATAGCTTCATCGGCCCGAGCTTCGGCATGGCCGGACGCAGCCGGCCGGTCGGGCGCAGTCCACTGGCCAAACGCGCCGCCACCGCCAGCGCGCTGTGGGAGCTGTCGGAAGGGCTCACGGAAACCAAATTTCCGCTCTGAGGTGCTGATGCGCTAACCTGACCGGGCGTCACGGCGAGGGTGGCTTGCGATGAACTCGGCAGGCCACCGTTATCGACGGGGACCGATACCGACCAATTTCAGGTCGATCTAAGTTCTCGCGATCCCTCGCCGTGCCAGGAAAACTGACACAGGAGCGACATCAAATGGCCAAATCTGCGAACCAGCTGACCGTCTCGGTACGCACCCAGACAGGCAAAGGCGCGTCCCGGCGGGCCCGGCGTGACGGCAGGATTCCCGCCGTTCTCTACGGTCACGGCGCCGACCCCCAGCACCTGGAATTGCCCGGACACGACTTCGCCGCGGTGCTGCGGCACTCCGGCACCAACGCGGTGCTGACTCTCGACATCGACGGCAAAGAGCAGCTGGCCCTGACCAAGGCGCTCGCGATCCACCCGATCCGGCACACCATCCAGCACGCCGATCTGCTGGTGGTGCGCCGCGGCGAGAAGGTGGTCGTCGAGGTCGGCATCGACGTCCAGGGCGAGGCGGCATCCGGCACCCTGGTCACCCAAGAGGCCAACACCGTCGAGATCGAAGCCGAGGCGTTGTCGATTCCGGAAGTGTTGGTCGTGTCGGTCGAAGGCGCCGAACCGGGCACCCAGTTCACCGCCGGGCAGATCACACTGCCCGCGGGGGTCACCCTGGTGGACGACCCGGACATGCTGGTGGTCAACGTGGTGATCGCGCCGACCGCCGAGGAACTCGAAGCCGAGGGTGCCGGCGAGGTGGCCGAGGCCGAGGAGCCGGCCGAGGAGGCCGCCGAAGAGGCCGAGACGCCCGAGGCCGAGCCCGAATCCGAATCCGAATAATTCATGGCCGACCCGCTATTGGTGGTCGGCCTGGGCAACCCGGGGCCAAACTATGCCCAGACCCGGCACAATCTGGGGTTCATGGTCGCAGACCGCCTCGCCGCCCGGCTGGGTTCAGCGTTCAAGGCGCACAAGCGTTCTGGCGCGGAGATTGTCACCGGCCGGCTTAGTGGACGTTCGGTGGTGCTGGCCAAGCCGCGCTGCTATATGAACGAGTCCGGCCGCCAAGTGGGCCCACTGGCCAAGTTCTATTCGGTGCCCGCGGCTGACGTGGTGGTCATCCACGACGACCTGGACATCGACTTCGGTCAGATCCGGCTGAAAATCGGCGGCGGCGAGGGGGGCCACAACGGGCTGCGCTCGGTTGCGGCCGCGTTGGGCACCAAGGACTTTCAGCGGGTGCGGATTGGGATCGGCCGACCGCCGGGGCGCAAGGATCCGGCGGCGTTCGTGCTGGAGAACTTCACGGCCGCCGAACGTCCGGAGGTGCCTACAGTGTGCGAACAGGCCGCCGACGCTACCGAGTTGCTCATCGAGCTGGGCCTGGAACCGGCCCAAAACCGGGTCCACGCCTGGTAACCGGCGTCGCCCTAGGTGACCAGGGTGACCGAGTTGGCCCGTCGCAGCTTGCCCGACGGCGTCTTCGGAATCGTCCCGGGACCCAGCACCACGACGTTGCGCGGCCGCACGTCGACCTCGCTTACCACCTCGTGGGCGACCTGATGCTCGATGCGACGCACTTCGGCGGGATCCTGGTACGCGTTGGACTCCACGGCAACGGCGAAGGTCTCGCGGGCATGCCCGGCGTCAAGCCGCACGGCCACCGCGCAGCCCGGGCGAACGCCGTCGACCCGGCCGGCAGCCCGCTCGATATCGGTCGGGTAGATGTTGCGGCCGGCCATGATGATGACGTCCTTGACCCGACCACACACCACAATGTGGCCGTTCTCCATCAGGTAGCCAAGGTCGCCGGTGTCATACCAGCCCTGCTCATCCTGCGCCGGGATGAACCCGCCCATAGTTGTGTAGCCCGGGGTGACCGGCTCACCGCGCAACTCGATCACGCCGACACCGCGCGTCGGTAACACCGCGCCGTTCTCGTCGACGATGCGGGCCTCGATGCCCGTCAGCAGCGGGCCAAGCGAAGCCAGCCGGCGGGTGTTGCCCTTGGTGGCCGGCACGGCGCGGCGCAACGCGGCCAGCAGATCGGCATCCACCTCGTCAACCACCAGCCCGTCGCCGAGCTCCGAGAACGACACCGCCAACGTGGTTTCGGCCATCCCGTAGGCGGGCATGACCGCCTCGGGTCGCAACCCGAAGGGTTTTCCGGCGTCGATCAGATCCTCGACGTCGGCGGGGTCTACCGGCTCGGCGCCGGAGAGCGCGAAGCGCAGCGTGGACAGATCGAACTGACCGGGGGTGGCCTGGTTGCGCAGCCGTTTGGCGAACAGCGCGTAGGCGAAGTTGGGAGCGGCCGTCATGGTGCCGCCGTACTTGTCGATCAGCTTGGCCCACAACAGCGTGTCGCGCAGGAAGTCCATCGGCGTGACCTTGACCAGCTCGACACCGAAGTACATCGGCACGGTCAAGAAGCCAACCATGCCCATGTCGTGGAAACACGGCAGCCAGCTGAGCATCACATCGTTGCCGCTGGGATCCATCTTGGCGCCGATGAACATCGCCTCCGCGTTGGAGTAGATGTTGCGGTGCGTGATGTGCACGGCCTTCGGAGAACCGGTGGAGCCGGACGTCAGCTGCATCAACGCCAAGTCGTCCTCATCGGTGTCGATGGGGTCGATCGGGTCGGACGCCAGCAGTTGCTCGGCAGTCAGCACCCTTAGACCGCGTCCCTCAAGCACCGGCACGGCCGCCATGAACGGGTCGGAGATAATCACCGCCTTCGCCTCGATCATGTCGACGACGATGGTGGTGTCCTTGGCCCACGACTCGAGGTCGGTACGCGGTGTGGGCTGGTGCAGCATGGTCAGGCTCGCGCCGCGCATCCACAGCCCCTGAGCCGTCGGCGCGATTTCCACCGGCGCTCCAGCCAGGACACCGACGGCGTCACCATGGCCGATGCCGGCCGCCGCCAGGCCGCCGGCCACCCGGCGGGCACGCTCATAGACCTCCAGCCAGGTGTGCCGGACCGGCTGGTGCGGTTCGCCGGTCACCATGCCCTTTGCGCTCTCGTGAGCGTTGCGGAACATGTTCTCGGTAAACCTGCTCACGGTAGCCTCCTCGGTTCCGGCGCCAACGCCCAGCGTCTAATGCTGCCCCTGCTCAACCACACTTTCGAGCAGCCGCACGCCCACAATTGGGCAGCAATTTCGTCTCGAAACGGTGATGAACCGGTAACCTCACGCAACGTTGCGGTTGCGGTTGGGACACGGCGGCCAGTGGGGTTCATACAACGCCCGCCGCCATGATCGGCAGGCGAGAGAACCAGGCGCATTTCTTGACCGGTATTCGTCACCGTCGAACATCTTAAACTCCTCTTAAGTAACTGCCAAACTGACGGGTGCAATCGGGCCTATGTCACACGCCGGCGGCAGGTGCCGGCACCACCCGCGCGCCGTGCACCGGACCGCTGGCGACGCGCACAGTGCGACAGACACCGGCGCCGGAGAGCTCGGTGCCGACGTCCACCGCAGCGGGCGCCGACCTGCACAGGAACGTACATGTCGGTCCGGAACCCGACACGATTCCGGCCAGCGCGCCCGCCTCGACGCCGGCACGCAAGACGCGGCGCAACGCCGGATCCTTACTCAGCGCGGCCGCCTGCAGTTCGTTGCCCAACAGCGGCGCCAGCTGCTCCGGGTCGCCGGCCGCCAGCGC
>NZ_JBAPPI010000207.1:0-7866 GCF_049280035.1 Mycobacterium sp.
GAGCGTAGCACGTTATTTGGCCGGCCAACCAGTTAGGCTGACGGCATGACACCCCAGCAACCGAGCCGCGATCCGCTCGACGTCGGGCCGGGTGGCCCGGTGAGCCGGGCCCTTGCCCAGGTGGTTCGGCTCCACCGCACCGCGGCGGGCGAACTCCTCAAAAGCACCGGCCTGTACCCCGGGCAGGAGGTGCTGATGATGCATCTATGGGCAGCGGGGGTCGTGCGCCAGGCCGACCTGATCAACGCCCTGGGTCTCGACCCGTCCACCGTGACCAAGATGCTTCAGCGGCTACAGCGCGCCGGCAAAGTCACCCGGACCACCGACCCCGCCGACCGACGCGCCGTGCTCGTCGAAGCAACAGAAAGCAGCCGCGCCCTTCGCCCCGAAATCGAAGCCGCCCAAAAAACGTTGGAAGAGCGCACCGTCGCCGCACTCGACACCGCCGAGCGCGCCGAACTGCGCCGACTGCTGGAAGAGGTTGCGGCCAACCTCAGCCTGCAGAACGCCAGCTGCCCGTAACGCAGCCCCGCAGCTCGCCTTCTACCACCGGCTTGGCGGAACGGTCCTCAATGGCCGCCCAGACGGGTTCGTGCTAACGCAGTCGGGCAACGAGGCGTTCCAGGCCCATAATCAGCCTGTGGAGCGAAGACGCAACGGCCGGTCTGGTCGATCGCCGATGAGCATTCTGAAGCAGTTGCCCGCTCTGGTCGTGCTCGAGCGGATCCCGGTCCCCGTGCTCGCTATCGCCCAGGATGGCACCGTGCTCTTCGCAAATACCGCGTTTTCAGAGATGGTCGGTCGCCCTTCCGAGGAAGTCTTGTCGCTGAAGTTCGATGACATCTTCTTCCACCTCGCGCCCACCACCGAATCCCCAATCTCCGTCGTTCAGGCATTGGCTGACATGGTGGTCGAATTGGCCCACCGGGACGGCTCGAGTGTGCGGGCCCTCATGAGCAAGTCGGCGCTGATACGTTCCGATGACGATATTGCGCTCGCAACATTCCAAGATTTGACCGAGCAGCTGTGGCGTGACGAGCGCTAGTTTTCGGAACGCTTATCGGCGGCTACACTTCCGGCGGCGAGACAGCCTTGATCGCGAGAGCCGTACGTCGCTTGACGAATTGGGAGAAATAGTCGAAGCGCTCCGGTCGCACGATGCCGCGAAGGACGGTCGACACGGCGTTTCCGAAGTCACTCAGAAACTGCACCGGTTCGTCCAGGCTGCTGGCCTGCCGCATCCCG
Organism: Mycobacterium sp.; assembly: GCF_049280035.1. Lineage (GTDB taxonomy): Bacteria > Actinomycetota > Actinomycetes > Mycobacteriales > Mycobacteriaceae > Mycobacterium. The sequence continues at coordinate 1,246 of NZ_JBAPPI010000207.1, forward strand.
ACATAAAGGGAGACCAAGAGCCGCCCGATGTCTTCCGGATCACTTTGTTGGATGATGTCGCCCTCGGCGATGCCTCGTTGGGCGATCTCGGCCACGAATCGGATCCAGTACCCCAGCTGCCGCGCTTGCAGCTTCTCGGTGCGGCCAACTGACTCGAGCAGATTGAATGCCGCTCGAGTGACATCTTGGGTGAGATCTCCAACCGCCACCAGGTAGGAGATGTCGATAAGTGTCTCCAGCCCGGATAACTTTCGGGCGCGCAAGTTTTGGACGGCCTCGGTGTACCTTTCGATCTGCTCGTCGACAATGGCCAATGCCAGCGCATGCTTCGATCGGAAATGAAAATACATTGCGCCCTTGGTCAATTGGGCTTCAGAAAGAATGTCGTCGAGACCGACGGCGTAGTACGGACGCTGAGCGAACTGGTGTGCGGCGGCGCGCAGGATCTGATCTCGCGTCGTATCCGATCGCTTGTCGCTCAGGTCAGCCATCGTTGAATCCTGCAGCTATGAAACATCTTTTGCGTTTAGATCGTGCTTGGGGTCAGGGCTTGGCTGTCAGCTAGGAAAGGCATCGGCATCCAGCGCGAGGACAGCAACGATTCCATGGCGTTGCCCGGCAGCGGACGCGACAACAAATATCCCTGCGCTCGATGACATCCATGTCGCATCAAAGTCAATGCGGCGGCCGGTGTTTCCACGCCCTCGGCCACCACCTGCAGGTCGAACGCTTCAGCAAGGCCGATGATCGCCCGGACGATCGCCAGGTCGCGGCCACTGGTGCCGAGATCGCGAACGAATGACGTGTCGATTTTGAGCAAGTCGACCGGCAGCGACTTCAGGTGCGACAGAACGGCATAGCCGGTGCCGAAGTCGTCGATGGCAATCTGAACCCCGACTTCTTTCAACGCCTCGAGGGTTCTGCGGGTGGTGTCGATGTCGCGAACAACTGCGCGCTCGGTGATCTCCAAGCACACCGAGGCGCCGTCGATGCCGAACTCGTCGATCGTGTCGGCCACGCTCTCGACAAAACCGTGAGTGACCAGTTGGGAAGGCGACACGTTGAGGCGCAATGTGGCGTTCTGTCCCACGCCGTGCGAACGCCACCGGCTGAATTCCGCACACGCGCTTCGCATCACCCATCGGCCCAATTCCCCGCCGAGATTGGCAGATTCGGCCACGCCGATGAACGACTCCGGTAGCAGCAAGCCCCAGGTTGGGTGCCGCCAACGAACGAGCGCCTCGGTCGCCACAATCGCACCGGTCCACAGGTCGACCTCGGGCAGATAATGAAGCAGCAGCGCTTCGCTATCGATTTCGCCGCTGAGGTGGAGTTCGATGTCGTTGCGGAAGAGACGCTGCAGGGACATGTCGTCGTTGGACACGGCCACGTGGTTGCCGCCTGCGCGCTTGGCCGCCAGCACGGCCTCGTCGGCGCGATGAAGCAGATCGCTGCTATTGTCGCGTCCCGGCATGCCCACCGCCACGCCGACGCTGGCAGTGCGAGTGATCATATGGCCACCCAGCGCCATTCGATCGCGCAGCGCCACACACAACTCATCGGCGGTCTTCTCCGCGGTTTCGATCGACATCGGCCGATCGGGAACGACGACGAATTCGTCGCCGCCCAGCCGAGCGGTCATGCTTCCAGCGCCGGCTTTTATGCGCAGTTGTTCAGCGAATGTCCGGATGAACCAGTCACCGGCGCTGTGGCCGAGGTAATCGTTAATCGACTTCAGCCGGTCGAGGTCGAGATACAAAACCGGCACGGGGCCGGGCCGCCCTACTGTGAGTCGCTCGGAAAGATGGGCGATCAGCGCGCGGCGGTTGTGCAGGCCGGTCAGATCATCGTGCTCCGCGAGGTCGCGAAGTTTCTCTTCGGCTGTGATCCGTGCCTGAAGTTGCGCAAGCAGCGAAGCGATCGTCTGGATCGTGTTGAGTTCGTGGGTCCGCCACTTCTTACGACGAAATTTCATGCAGGTGAGCTGACCCGTAGTTAGCCCTCCCGAGACCAATGGTGCCGCAGCCGCCGAGGGCGACGTGATTTTGGAGGCCTCCAGGCCCCAGCGTTCGTAGGCGTCGGCAACCCAGCGCGCGAAGGCAGGCTCGGTTGGTTCTGGCCGGATCACCACCAAGTTCTTTCCGTGTTCGCACAGCGCCAGGATCGGGTCGGCGCTGCTGAAGTGCGCGACCGTCTGGGGATCGGGGCCTGAGTTTTCGCGTCGCGGTGGCCATGCTGCGACCAACCTGGAAACCCTGATCTTGTGATCGTTATGGCGCAAAAGCGCAGCGTCTATATCGAGATGCTGGACAAGCTCGGCGAGCACCTGTTCATTTACATCGGCGACGGTGGAAGCCGTCGTTTCCATTAATCGAGTGGCGACGATGGTGACCAGGTTGCGCGCCAAGGTCTCCTCCGATGTGGTGCGTAGCTCGGGGTGCCGCGCCGGCTTTCGAGGTCAAGCAGCAGCAGTCGAGAAGCAAAAGTATACGTCACCAATGCGGCGCGGTGCGGTCAGCGATGACGGGGCCTGCTAACCGCCAATTCCCGGTTGGCGGACGCTAATTGGGCAACGATAGCGATGCAGCGGTGGTGGATTGGCTCGGGGGTATCCGGAAATGTTCTTCACGCATTCGGGCATCCGCGTTTGCAATGTCGACCCGGTCACCGGCGTCGCGGGCGGCAGTTAAATAAACGGCTTGATTTAACCCTGGCGCGGGTGTTCACTTGGGCGGTGACCGCAGCCAGAGTCCTGCGCAACGATCGGTCGACGGGCACGCGAGAAGCGATCTTGTCGGCGGCTGAGCGGTTGTTCGCCGAGCGTGGCATGTACGCCGTATCCAATCGACAGATCAGTGAAGCAGCCGGGCAAGGCAACAATGCGGCGGCTTGTTACCACTTCGGCACCAGGACCGACTTGTTGCGTGCCATCGAAAGCAAACACCGTGTGCCAATCGAGGAATTGCGGGGGCAGATGCTGGACGGCGCCGGTAACTCGACCGAGCTCCGGGATTGGGTGGGCACCTTGGTGCACCCGCTCACCGATCACCTGGCGGCTCTGGGTAACCCGAGCTGGTACGCACGTTTCGCCGCTCAGGCGATGGCCGATCCCACCTATCGACAGGTGGTTACCGAGGATGCGCTCACATCACCGATGCTCGTTCGGGCGATCGACGGCATCAACCGCTGTCTGCCCGACTTGCCGAAGCGGGTCCGCTTCGAACGGATGGTCATGGCGCGCAATCTGCTGATGCACACTTGCGCCGAGCATGAAGGAGAGCTTGCCGAACACGGGCCGCGGTCACGGTCCAGCTGGCCGATCGCGGCCGAAGGGCTGATTGACGCGATCGTCGGCCTTTGGCGGGCGCCCGTTCACCGCGCCATCACGCGTGCGTCGTCGGAGCGCTATGGCTGACATCTCGGCTCTGCGAACTACCCGTGACATGGTCAGCGGCAACATCAAGAAAATCCTGGGTGCTTAGATGACGACTTCTCCTGCTGCACAAGCCTTCTTCGTCCCCGAGGAGCCCGATTGGCCGCGGATGCGTCGCGAAACCAGCGCGCGGCTTCGGTCGGCGATGGCCGACAACGGTGTCGATGCGCTGATCCTGCTGATGAACGACAACGTGGTCTATGCCACCGGTGCCAGTTGGCCGGTGCTGGATGCCGGCCTGTCGCACGTTGAACGGCCGGTAGCGATCGTACTTGCCGCCGACGAGCATCCCCATCTATTCATACCGTTCCGCGAAGGGGCCGCGTCGGAATCGCAAGTGCCGGCGGATCATCTGCATGGTCCGCTCTATCTTGAATTAGAAGAAGGCGTAGAGCAATTCGCGCGGGTGATCGGTGATTTGATCCCGCCGGGCGCGAATGTCGCGGTCGATGAGATGACCGGAGCGATGCGCAGGGCCGCGGGCCGGCTTTTTCCCGGCGGGCCGCCATCGGATGCCGCGGTGGTGGTAGCAGCGGCCAACCTGGTCAAGACACCAGACCAGATTGCTTGCCTCCGCAAAGCCACTCGCATCACCGAGCAGGCCATGGTCGATGTACAGAAGCAGTTGGCGCCGGGCGTGCGACAAACCGATCTGTCAGCCAGGCTGGTGCGCAGGGCATTCGAACTGGGCGCGACGGCCAACATGCTCGAGGCGATCTGGCAGGTGATGCCGCCATCGCGTGCTGAGGGGGTGTGGACAACACACCGCGACCTCGCGCTGCCGCTGCTGACCGCGGAACGCAAACTCGCCAACGGTGACGTGCTGTGGACCGATGTCAGCATCAGCTACGCCGGTTACTGCTCGGATTTCGGTCGAACCTGGGTGGTCGGCGACAAGCCGTCAGCGCGTCAGCAGCAGCAATTCGACAAGTGGCGGCAGATCTTCGACGCGGTGCTGAATGTGACCAAAGCCGGTGCCACGTCAGGTGATCTCGCCCGGGCGGCGATCGCCGCTAACGGCGGCAGCAAGCCGTGGCTCCCGCACCTCTATCTCGGACACGGCATCGGCACCTACCCCGCCGAACCGCCGATGATCGGAACCGATCTTGGCGAGGAATACGACGACAACTTCGTGTTTCCGGTCGGCATGGTGCTGGTCCTGGAGCCGGTGGTGTGGGAGGACGGCACCGGCGGCTACCGCAGTGAGGAGATCGTGGTGATCACCGAAGACGGCTTCATGCCGATTACCGACTACCCCTACACGCCTTATGGTCACTGAGATTTCGCCGGACGGGCCAGCGTTACGCCTGGGTCGTCGTCAACGGGCGCTGGCGCAGATGGAAGCTCACGATATCGACATCCTGGTGCTCGGACGACAGGCCAATGTCCGTTACGCCACTGGGGCGCCGCAATTGTGGATCGGCGGGACACGGCCGTTCGGCCCGGTCTGTGTGGTCGTGCGTGCCACCGGCGAGATCTACCTTATGAGCACCGCTGACGAAGGGATCCCCGAAGAGATCGGCCGCGACCGGCTCTACGGTCTGGCCTGGAATCCGATGACGCTCATCGAGGTGTTGAAGAATATAGACGGCGCGACGACGGCCAAGCGGGTCGGAACCGACGCGATTTCACCGACTTTCGCCACGTTGCTGCCGATGGCGTTTCCGAATGCCCAACTTGTCGACGGCGAAGTGGTGATGCGGACAGCACGGCGGATCAAATCGCCCGATGAAGTGGCGGCGATGAACACCGCGCTGCGGGTCGCCGAAGCCGGGATTGCCGCTGCGGTCGCGGAGTTGCGGCCCGGGCTTTCCGAGCAGACATTGGCTGGCGCGGTACTCGAGGCGATGGCCGCGGGCGGGGTGAGCACGCCGGCTACCCAGGACGCCGCATGGGTGACGTCTCGGCAACACCCGTGGCGGCGCGCAACCGGCGATGGCCAGGTCGCCTCCGGTGACCTGGTCGCGTTTTCTGCGGGCGCCTTGGCCGACGGATACGTCGCGGAGGTGGGCCGGACCTGGCCGGCCGGCGACACCGACAACGGGCCGACTCACAAGCTTTATCAACGCTCGAACGAGCTGTGGGACAGGCTGATTGCTGCCTGCCGTCCCGGCGCGCCGGCCAGTGATCTGCTCGCGGCTTACGACCTGGCCGGCGAGTCGCTGCCGCCGATGGCCGTCGCGCACGGGCTGGGGCTGGGCTTCGATCCACCGGTGATCTCGCGGCAGCTTCCGGCCACCGCCGAACGCGAACATCTGGATCCGGGGATGGTGTTGGCGGTTACCGGCTACGTGTGGCAGGAAGGCGTCGGCGCGGTTCTTCACCGCGACACGGTCGTCATCACCGACACCGGGCCCGAATTGCTCACTGCCAGCCCGTCGTGGCGGTAGTCAGCGGGCTCGCGCCAGCGCCGCATCGAAGCGATCGCCGGTGACCCAGCGATCGTCTGCGCCGGTCACCAGGTCTGTTCGGCGGCGCGAACCAACATGTGGTTGACGGCTACTCTGCGGTCGCGGGTGACCATGTACAGCACGGCATCGGCGATGTCCTCCGGCGCCAACTTAACCATGTCGGCAGTCTGACGATTGAATGCTTCGCGCGATTCCGGGGAAAGGTGATGACTGATTTCAGTGTCGACCGTGCCCGGCCCAACCACGCCGACCCGAACTCGCTTGCCCAGCAGCTCTTGTCGAATGCCCTCGCTGAACGCGTTTACCCCGAATTTGGTCAGCGAGTAAACGGCGGTGTTCGGCCGGGCGACCCAGCCGGCGGTGGAACTGATGGTGACCAGATCGGCGACACCGCGGGGTGAGTCCGCGGCCGCATCGATGAGGTGGGGGACCGCGGCCCGGGTGACGTATAAGACGCCCTGCACATTGACCCGCACCAGATCGTCCCAATCCTGCAGTGGCGCTTCGGCAGCGGGTGCCATCCGCATCAGCCCGGCATTGTTCACCACGGTGTCGAGGCGGCCCAGCTCGCCGACGATCCGCTGCACCGCCACGGCTACCTGTTCGGCGTTGGTGACGTCAGCGGGCACCGCCAGCGCAGTGCCGCCTGCCGATTCGATATCGGCCTTGATTTCGTCGAGCCGATCAGCGCGGCGGGCGACTAGGGCGACCGCGGCGCCTTGGGCGGCCAGCGCGCGTGCCGTCGCCGCGCCGATGCCGCTGCTGGCGCCGGTTACC
>NZ_JBAPPI010000208.1:0-15750 GCF_049280035.1 Mycobacterium sp.
CCGCATCGGCTTCCCACCGACGGGTCGAACCCTCAACATCGGTGAACAGAAACGTCACAACACCCGAAGGAGCGGGCACCTCAGCAGAATGTCACAACAAACCCTGTTCCCTTGCGAAGATTGAACACTCGTTCCACCCGGGCAGTCCATCGAGCGTCGGTGATGGTTGCTGAAGTCCAAATAGTTAGCCCCACAGTGCTGCGCATTGATCTTGTTTTCCAGGTCAGAGCACTGCGCTTGCTCCGATCTAGGGAAAGACTATTGGGATATGGGCAGCATGACCGCTCAGGCGGCCCCGACCTGGTTAGAGGACCTCGGAAAAGCGGATGTGAGCTGGGTATTTGATGCTACCGGGCTAGTCTGAGGCGCCCCAGCACGCGAAAGAACACCACCTGAATTGCTTTGAGCATCGCTAGGCCAACTCCCCGCTGACTTCAATTCGACCAGGGGTACGCAAACAATGGCCCGGTGAGTGCGGACGCGAGGAGCGACAACGCTGCGCAGAAGATCAGGAGCCAGATTGCGTGGGCGAAGAACCTAAACGCGGCCATCAGATCATCCGCGTTACCTACCGACAATTCGCGCCGGATGACGGTGCTCAGCCGGTCCAGTTCGCCGGCAGTCAGGAACACCCTCTCCCGACCGATCGCCATCAGGTACCTGCGTGAGCCATTGGCCCGATCTAGGCGAACGAGGTGTAGCTGATCCCCGTCACTGTCGCGCAGGCCGATGAGGCTGGTTAGTTCTGGTTGTCTCACGGTGTACCCCTTCGGTTGTTGGGAGTTCCGTGGTTAGGCTGGGACATTTTTCCTGTGGTTGGAACACGCTGACCATATCTCCCCCCGTGAATGCGCGCAATCCCTTGTCTCACAGATGATTCCGTATTGCGGCGATACACTGGCGTCAACACGCCTCCGAATGCAGCGTGACGTCACGCCATCACCGAAATTCGCGATTACCTCCGCAGTTGGCTGCGGGCTGCCTAGGTTTGCCGGTGTCCAAATAGTTGACCGCACAGCGCTCCCGCATTTGCCCATTTCCGCAGGTCAGAGTACCGCGCTATCTCTGATCTAGGGAAAGAATATTGGGATATGAACTCGTTGGTGAACCAAGCGCCTTCAGGCCGGCTTGAAACCCTCTCAAAAGCGGATACCAGCTGGGTTTTTGATGCCAACGGTAGCTGTTAGCAAGGTTCGGGTTGCCGCTGGTGTTGTTGCTATAGACAGCAATGAAATTCCCTACCGCGTTGCGTAGCTGGTTATCCAGAATGCGCGACCGGAGCCGGTATGTGTCACGATTCTTATAGTGCTCCTACTGCGGCGAGCAGCGCGTTGTCCAGCGCGGTGGTAGAGAGCGCGGGAATGTCGAAATACGTCGTCAGGCCATCGATCACCGGGACAGCAGAACTGATCTCGGCTGGCGTGAGTCCCAGATAGGCGTCGTGGCACAACACGCAGAGAGGGGCGGATACGTTGGCCCACTCGTCACCGTAGATGGTGTAGACGTAGGTGTCGTAGTAGTTGGTGGGCGTGGTGTCGCCGACAAGGTTGCCCCACCCGAGAGCATCAAGAACAAGCGCGGTCAGAGTGCCTGGCGCAGCGGTGTTATCGAGGAAACCATCGATTGGGCCGGGAGCACCGTCCCACCCGGTCTGCGAACTGGACGTATCACCGATCTCAACGATTTTGATTGCGTCAGACGGTATGCCGTCCTTGATCAAGGTTGGCTCGTCGTTATTGCAGACCACCGCGCCCTGCGAGTAACAGAACAACGTCAACGGATGTGCGGCACTAAATGCGCCCAGGTAGTAGCCGAGGACCGCTGTTGTGGTCAGGTCATTTTGGCCAGCGGCCACCGATGGGCCGAAGTTGTCGGATGCCGGATAGAAGGCCAGATCTTCCGCAATTCCGGTGGGGCTGAACCCGTTGGGGTCGAGGTACAGTGCCTCGGCATCTGCGATGTAGGTAGCGTTCGGGTCGCCTACCCCGGTCGGTCCGACGATGATCGCGAGATCCGAACCGGACAGGACGCCGGGGTCAGCAAGGCTGTCGGCATGGGCCACCCCGGCCCCGAACAGAGCGATCACACCGAACAAGGTGATTAGAGTCGTTTTTCTCACGAGTCCCCCCCTCGGTCCCCTTTGCCCAAAACGGGTTTTGCTCCACGGAGCATAAGCCCAATGCAACCACCCCGGGCATCCTTTGAACCCTCCCGCCGTTCGAACCCTTGCGCATCTCAACCTGGGTGTTCGAGTGTTGTTCGGGCCTGGTCGATTTGGTCGTAGACGTACGCCGCGATGGCGGAGCGTTGGTGATGGTTGCTGAAGTCCAAATAGTTGGGCCAACAGCGCTAGTGATTGACCTTGTTTTTCCAGGTCAGAGGACTGCACTTGCTCCGATCTGTGGAAAGAATATTGGGACATGGGCAGCATGACCGCTCAGGCGCCGCCGACGTGGTTGGAGGATCTCGCGACGGCCGATACGTCGTGGATCTGCGACGCGACCGGGCTGATCTGACGGCCTCGGCTTTGTGCCCGAATTCGCCTCAGACCGGTGAAGGCGATTGAGAGGATGCCGCGCCGCTCTCGGGTTGGACACGCGACTCGCGCAACTCAACCAGGGTGTTCGAGTTCTGTTCGGGCCTGGTCGATTTGGTCGTAGGCGTAGGTCGTCATGGCGGCGGTGGTCATCGTCTCGCCCCGGCGGGCGAGCGACTCGTAGGCTTGGTCGCCGAGGATCTCGCGGAAGTGGGCGATTGCGGTTGTGATTTCGGGGACCCCCGCCGCAGACAAAGGACTGAGGGCGAAGCCGGCGATGGTGGCCGCCGGTTCGTAGCGTTCGAGCCGGTCGAAAAGAGCGGCGAGGATGGCCAGCGGGAGGCGGATCGTCGTGGTGTTGCCCGCATTGTGGTAGTTGCGGATTGCCAGAGTGAGGTGATCGAATGCGGACACGGTGCCGCCGTGTTCGGCCTCAAGTCGTGCCAGAAACTCCGCCAGCATTGACGCGCCGGCGCGGAAGCCGCTGTCTTGAGCGATCACCAGACCCCGGCCGAGGGCGTTAAGCGCCCCGACGGGATCTGCGTCACGGAAAGCCAAACCGTAGGCACCGAGCGCCCACGAGAGCAACTGCGGGTTACCTGTTGCCTCCGCAGCCTCGATGAGGCCATCCGCGGAATCCATCGCCTCGTCACCGCAACCGGCGATCGTCAGCGCGAGGACGAGCCATGCCCTGATGAATGTGTGGGTGTCACGACCGTGTGCGAGCTGGGCGCGGCACAACTCGGCCAACCGCTCGGGCTGCCCGATGGCTAGGTATACAAGTCCAAGCACGCCTTCGATGCCGTACGGCAGCGCATCGCGGCTCCTGCCGAGAACGATCTGGCCGGCATCGCAATAGCGGACAGCCGCCTCGATCCGTCCGGTCGTGTAGCACAGCGACGCAATCACGTACAGGAACGCCAGCCGGGGGTGGTCGACGGTGCAGGCGGGTTCGATCAGCTCTTCTGCCCAGGCGACCGGCTCATAGGTTTGGACCCCAGCGCCGAGCAGCCCCACATAGGTGGCGATGGTGGCGGCGACATCAAGATCGCCTTGGTCGGCGGCCCAGCGAAATGCGGTGCGCAGGTTGGCCAGTTCGAAAGTGAACCAGTCGTTTGCCGCACGCTGGCGGGGGCTGTCCCACAGGGCCAGGATGTCGGCTTCCCGTCCGGCGAAGTACCGCGAGTGCGCGGCCCGAATCTCGGATGCTTCGCCGCGGGCGACGAGTTGTTCCTCGGCGAATTGGCGGATCGTCTCCAGCATCGAAAACCGGGTCCGCCCCGAGGATCGGTCGACGACCAGCAGCGACTTGCGCACCAGCGCATCGAGCAGATCCAGGGTGGCGAAGTCGTCAGCGGAACCCATGACGGCGCAGGCACTTTCGAGGTCGAATCCACCGGCGAACACCGAACACCGATCGAGCAGCGCCTTTTCCGTGTCGTCGAGCAGGTCGTAGGACCACGCGACGGCGTGGCGCAGGGTGTGGTGGCGTTCCAGCGCGCGCCGCGACCCGACCAGCAGCCGGAACCGCTGATCGAGCCGATCGCGCACCTCGCCCGCGGTCATGGCCGCCATCCGCGAGGCCGCCAATTCGATGGCTAACGGGATCCCGTCGAGGCGGCGGCAGATCTCCACCACCGCGGCCGCCTCGCCATCCTCGCCCACCGCGAAGCGCGGCGAAGCGTGCTGCGCGCGTTCGACGAACAAGGCTACCGCGGTCGAGTCGACGCCTGCGCCCACGTCCAGCGAGGGCACCGGCCACAGTTGCTCGTCGGCGATGCCGAGTCCTTCGCGGCTGGTGGCCACAACCTTGGTCGTGGCCGAGGCGGCGAGGATGGCCTCGATCAGATCGGCGGCGGCGTCCAGCACGTGTTCGCAGTTGTCGAACACCAGCAGCCGTGACCGGCCCTCCAAGGCGGAGGCTACCGACTCGGTCACTGTCTTGCCCGGTTGCTGGGTGATGCCCAACACCGCCGCGACGGCGTCGGGTACCGCAGCCGGATCGGTGACTGCGGCCAGTTCGAAAAACCAGACCCCGTCGGGGAACTCATCTGCCAATCGCGCCGCGACTTCCAACGCCAGGCGGGTCTTGCCGACCCCACCTACCCCGGTCAGCGTGACCAGCCGATGAGCTTTCACCGCGGCTTGCACCTCGCCGGCCTCGACCTCGCGCCCAATGAAGCTGGTGACCGCAGCCCGCAGGTTCCCCGGACTCACGTCCAGCGCCCGCACCGGCGGAAAGTCGGTGCGCAGGCCGTCCGCTTGGACCTGGAACAGCCCGACCGGGGTCGGGAGATCCCGCAGCCGCCGCGGCCCCAAATCCACCAGGTCAACTCCGTTGAGCAGACCTGCCGTTGACTCGGCCAGCAGGATCTGGCCGCCATGCCCAGCTGCCATCACGCGTGCGGCCCGATTCAGCACCGCACCGAAGTAATCCCCACCCCGCAGCTCGGCTTCGCCGGTCGCCAGCCCCATCCGCACCGGCAACTCCAACACCCGCTGCGCGGCCACCGCGGCGTCGACGGCAGACCTGGGCGAGGCGAAGGCGGCGCACACGCCGTCGCCGGTGTGCTTGAACAGCCAGCCGCCGTGCCCCTCGATCGCCCCGCGCAATACCTCGTCGTGGGCGGCGAGGGCCGGCCGCATGCCCTCCGCGTCGGCTTCCCACCGACGGGTCGAACCCTCAACGTCGGTGAACAGAAACGTCACAACACCCGAAGGAGCGGGCACCTCTGCAGAATGTCACAACGAACCCTGTTCCACCTCGAACATCACGCGACGGCCGTGCGCGAACCGCGCTGTCGGCGATGCGCATTACGACTGGGGTCGCTTGCAACCGAGAAATTGGATCGGTCTGCATCGTTGGAACGTAGCGAAGACGCCGTCGCACGGTGGGAAGCGACGCCCGGTTGAATCGACGTAGTGGCGAATCCGTCCCTCGGCCGCCAAACCTTTCAATGCTCGCCGCTTGTTCGTCGCGCGGCATCCGGGTATTCAGAGAAAGCGCCGAGGCGGTTCGGGCTCTTCGGGTGGTTCGGGCGTCACCCCCGGGAGCCGCGGCCGTTTGAAGAAGCACACGGCCGTAAAGGGTTTCACCGCGTCCACCGCGAAGTTAACCATCTCCCATCTTTGTTCCCCTAGCGCGTTCGCTTTGCGCATCATTTCATTCAGGGCATCGTCGCCCGTCGAAAAGAACCATTTGTACTCCCACAGCGGCCAATCAGCCTCGCTCATCTCGCCACCCTAAGGCAGCACACGCGGAAGATCGCGGCGCTTGCGCGGCGGGCTGCTACCCAACTCAAACTTGCCGCTGCGCGCTCTGGGCCCCGGGCTGCTGCGCGGTAACGGCGCGGACACTCCTCCCTTCGTCCGCGCCTCGCGGGTCGGGTGAATTTTAGAGATTGCCCTGATTCTTCACGGAGACCACCTAGGGCGAATGCGGCGGACCGAGATAGGGGAACTCGGTGAGCGTGTCGGTGTGCGGTGAGAGGCCCGACGGTGGACAGTCGCCCTTGGTCAAGAATGCCAGTCGGTAGTCGATGACATCGTCCGTGAATACCCGGCCGTTTGGGTACTGCGCCGGATTGGTCGGGTCGAAGGTCAGCATGTCGGGCAGCGTGCCTTCCCGCTCGATGGCGGCGATGGCCTGCTCCCGCGTGTAGCCGCCGGTGTGACCCATCAAGTGGACGAACTGGTCAAGCCATCGGTTCCAGTCGTTGGCGGGCTCGCTGGCGTTGTATTCCACGATGGTGTCGTCGGTGTTGAAGAAACTGCTCACCGACGGGTGTCCGGCCCGGTCCACATGATTGAGTGCGCTGTTCTCACGCAGGCTGCAGCGGCCCCAGATGCGGATCGGCCCGGTCGCGCCTAGCGCGTTGGTGGGCAGCTCGATCGCGATCGAGAAAACGTTGGCCTGGGTATTTGAATCCCGGCCGGTCCACGGGGATTTGCCGCCGAGTTCGGCCAGATGAGGGGCGGTGAAATTGCGGTTGCCGCTGGTGTCGAAGAGGTTGTGTATGCCGTCGGAGTCGGCGAAGAAGGCGTCGCTGCGAGCCCCGGCGGCGAGCGTGATGTCGCCGGCGGTGGCGACCTTGGGCTGCGAGCGGAACGAGACCTCGACATCGTGAAGATCTGCGCGCCAATCGGCTCGGGAGAGCGAGATTGTTCACCGTGGGCCATGAACACGTTGACCGTCTGCCGACCGTCCACCGGGCTGGAGAACACGAAACTGAAGGCGATGTCGTTAAGCAGGTCACCGTCGGTATCGATCGCTAACCGGTAGATAGCATCGGGGTGCAGCGCGTCGGCGTTCGCATTGGCGGTGAGGATCAGCACCGTCCGCGAACTGTCGGTCGGCGACTGGAACGCGTACAGATCGCACAGGTCGAGGCGCTGATCGCCAAGCGGCGGTCCCAGACTCAGACCGTTGAAATGGTTCGACATATCTAACTCTCGGTGGTCATGGCCGGCAGGCGTTCCCAATTCCCGATCGTGGGGACGTCCTCGCCCTGGACGTCTATATAGGAAGCCTCCGTCAGAACCGGCGCCGAGAAGGTCCGGCCGTCGGTGCGATTTTCAGTCACGGCTACCCCGTAGGGCGCGCGCTCGACCGTCACGCTGGGGTCGTCAAGCTTGAGGCGCCACCGCGGTTGACTCTCAATCGGCGCCAAGAACTCGAGCGCTTCTTCCTCCGTGGGAAATGACCGGCCAAAAACGGGAGGGTGCTCGTCCCAGCGATAAATCAGGTAGCTGACCTTCCCGTACCAGTTTCGATACACCACCCAGTAGCCAAGGTGCGAGGCTAGCTCGCCCAGTTTCGTCACGCCGCGCCTCCTTCCGCCTCAAATATCGTGCCAGGCCCGACAACGTTTCGCCTCCGCGGAGGGAGGTGAGGGCTCACAGACCGGCTTGATCTAGCCGCCGGACTCGACGAGCGCCTTGAGGCGATTGAGGGTGTCGGCTGTGGTGCGACCCACCTGGCGCACGGCGACGCGGTCGGCGATGTAGCCCCAAATCCCGCCGGGCGCTTGGTAGGACAGCCGGAATATGACCTTGGTCCGGCTCTCCCCCGCGCCGCGCAGCCGGATCCGGCCACGCAGGTTGATACCGGTGATCCCGACCCACGCCAGGTCGCGCAGGTTGTCGAACTCGACCACTTCGATCAAACCGCCCACCGGCACCGAGCCGATCTTCCAGTGCACGGTATAGCGGGCCCCGACGCCGGCCGGCTGATCATTGGCGCTCTCCCACCGCTCCAGATTGCTCATGAACGACGGGTAGCAGTCTGGATCGCTGACGATCTTCCAGACCGCGTCGCGGTCGGCGTCGATCACGCAGCGCCGTTCGACTCGCATCAGCCGAGCACCGGGAATCGACGTCGGGCGGCAAGGCGGTCGACACCGGCCTGGAGGCTGGCCATCACCTTGTCGTGCACCGCCTGGTCATCACCATCGACTTCGATGGGTTCCTGCACCTCGATCGCGATCTTGGCGGGCAGCGGGATGTGTCCGGCCAAGTCGCTGATGTTCAGACCCCATGGCAGCGCCAAAGATATCGGAATGCTCTTGAGCCGCAGCAGTTTATCCGCGAAGAGCAGCTTGGCCAGCCATTGCCCGCGGTCGAGGAACAACGCGGTTTCCTGACCGCCCACACTGGCCACCGGCACGATCGGCACGCCGGCATCGCGCGCCAGCCGCACATACCCCATGCGGCCGCCGAAGTCGACCTGGTGGCGTTCCCTCGACGGCCGGAAGACTTCATAGTCTCCACCGGGATAAACCAACAGCGCGGCGCCGGATTCCAATGCCATTCGCGCGTTTTCGTGGTTGGCCGCGACAGTGCCGAACTTGCGTAGCCAGCCCAATGGCGGCGCGGAGACGACGAGGTTGTGGGCCAATTGGTAAAAGGGTCGCTCGACGCCGAAGTAGGAGCAGAACGCCAGCGTGAACACGAACGTGTCGGGAGGCACGTTGCCGCCGCTGTGATTACCGACCAGCAATACCGGCCCCTCGGCGGGTATTCGGTCTAGATGGGCCACGTCGGCCCGGAAGTACAGCGATGCCAGCAGCCACGTTCTCGGCAGCTGGTCGCGGATGTAGTCAGGATCCCGCTGGTCGAGGTCGGCCTTGGGGACCCGCGACGCCACTTGCGAGCGGGCCCACTCCAGCACGTCTCCTAGGCCGGGCATGCCGGACCTATACCCTGCCAGCGGCGTTCTTAATCTCTGCGGGGTCAAGTCGATAGATGCGGGCCGCGTTGATGTGCGCGATCAGGTCGACTACCCGGATCGCATCGGCTTCATTCCATTCGCCGTCGGTGACGAATCCGTTCAGCACGCGATGAATACCGTTGCGCCACAGCCTGGTACCGAGGTAATGCAGCTCGACTGGGCCGAACCCGTCCGACGAGTACACAATCTTACGGAACGGCGCCAGCTCCAGCAGCCGGGCGATGAATGCCGGCGCGCGGGCGCCCAGGTGGTTGATGGACAGGCCGCCGTCCAGATAAACATTGTTGAACGCCTGGGCCAGATAGCCCGCCTCCCGCTCGTAGGGATAGCAGTGCAGCAGCACGATCGGCGTATCGCCGGAACGGCGCAAAAAGTCCAGCAAATACAGCGGATTGGCTTTGTGCAGATCGCAGTCTCGATCGCCGAAACCCACGTGGAATTGCAACGGCTTGCCCACCCGCAGGCCCTGATGCAGCCCGAAGCGCAGCAGAACCCGATCGGCTAGCCGGACGCCGCCGCGATCGCGCCATTGGGCGGCGGCCTTGGCGACCTCGGCCACCGACGGCTCGGTCAAATCGCCGTCGAATCCGCCGCGGTAGGCCAGGATGGATTTGGTGCCCACCGCCGTCGCCGCGCGCTGGTGCAAGATCTCCGCGAACGCCGATGCGTAGTCACCCCTGGCTCGCGCGGCCTGCTCGGCCACCTGCTCGAGGCGGACCACTTCGTGAGCGCGGCCGCCGGACCATTCGGCGATTTGTGCGACATCCGCGACGCCTTCGGCGTACCCGGTGTCCACCAGCCAGTCGCTAACGCCGGCGGCTTGCAGAAAGATTGCGGCTAGCTCGGTTTCGGTGAGCTGGCTGCGCCGCTGCCAATATTCGTCGGCGCCAGCGTGTTTGGGTAGCCCCAGAAGCGGAGCACAGTTGGCTCGCAGCGCGAAGCCGAGTTGTGAGTCGAATCCGGAATCAAAGTCGGCCAGCGGTTCGGTGTTGGCCTCGTTGAGGCCGTTCTCAAACCGCTGCCGGTCCCCTGCGGTCAGCCAGCAACCATGCATGTGCTGGTCGATCAGCGGCACGCCGGCGATGTGATCGGCCAGGGCCGTCACCGTTAAACGCTCCAGGCCATACGGAATTTGTCCGCCAAGTGCTCACGGTTGAGATGGGCGTACTGCTCGTGCTCGAAGCGGCGGACCGCGACCGCGACGTCGACGGCGGGATCGCCGAGAATTTCACGCAGCCGCTTCGAATTATCCAGTGCAGCAATGGTTTGCGCTTGGGAGGCGGCGAGCCGCACGATGCCGGCGCGGCCACGCTCCGAGTCGGACAATGCTGCCGGGTCCACCTTGGTCTCGGGCGGCAGGACGGCTTTGTCCTTGATTCCGTCAAATGCCAAACCCAGGATTGCTGCCGTGGCGAGATACGGATTCGCCGACGGATCGACAACCTTGACTTCAACGTTGCCGCCGTACGGGTTGCCTGGGCCACCAACGACGAAGCGCAGCGCGGCTTCTCGATTTTCGGTTCCCCAACAGGCATATGCCCCGGCCCAATTGCCGGGATGCAGTCGCAACCCGGACACGATCGAACCGCACAAAATGCCCTGAGCTTCCAGCAGCCCGCGCAGCACCCCCGCCAGCGCGTTCTCGCCCTTGCTCGTCATGCCGCGGGTGCCTGCTCCATCGGAGAACAGCGGCCCCGCCGAGCTGGTCAGCGAAAAATGTTGATGGGCACCGCATCCGGCATCGCCGACGAACGGCGACGGTGACAGGCTGACACGCAACCCATAACGGCGGGCAACGCGGCCGATAATGATCCGGGTTAACACGAGTTGGTCGGCCGCGGCGACCGGCGATTGCGGTGTCAAGGAGATCTCGAACTGGTTGGCTCCGTACTCGGGGTGGAGCTGCTCGATGACCACACCGGACACCGCCGCTGCTGCGGTTACATCGCGAACGAAAGCCTCGTGTTCGAGGACACCGGCCAGGCCGTACTGCGCCCATAGCGTCGAAGGCAGCCGATGGCCGTCGGGATTGACGAGCAGGAATTCGATCTCGTGACCGACCAACGCTTCGATGCCGGCTTCGGCGAGCGCCGCTTCGACGCGGCCCAGCGTTCCGCGGCTGCAGGCGAGCACCGGGGTGCCGTCTTGCTCGAAGAATGAGCCGGGCGCCCAGGCCAATCCATCGCCGACAATGCGCAGCGCGGACAGGTCGATCCGGACGCGCTGATCACCGACGACACCGATGTGTTCGCCGAACGCGATGCCGGTCTGGTCGATGGCGAAGCCATGCCAGACCCGGCTGGCGCCCAGGCCGGGATCGGCGAAGGCGTTGGTCCGGCGGATCGG
This sequence comes from Mycobacterium sp., assembly GCF_049280035.1. Taxonomy (GTDB): domain Bacteria; phylum Actinomycetota; class Actinomycetes; order Mycobacteriales; family Mycobacteriaceae; genus Mycobacterium. The sequence continues at coordinate 11,112 of NZ_JBAPPI010000208.1, forward strand.
TACCGTCTTGGCCTGGATGAGCCCGGCCGGATTGACCACCGTGCCGATGACCGCGTCGACACCTTCGGCCTCAAGTTGGGCGATGGCCGCGGCGGCGAGCGGTGTGGTGGTCATGTGCCGGGCGGGCCCGGTAGGTCAGACCCGACTCGGCAGCGTCAGTTTGCAGGTCTGACCGATATCCAGGGTCCGCAGCACCCGCCCCATCCCGATCCACAGCGCGCACGACAACGCCAGGTCAGCGAGCAGCTCTTCGGAAAGGTGTTCGCCACAGCGGGTCCAGAAATCCTCGTCGTCGCGCAGCACGGTGTGCTCGGTGGCGAATCGGTGGGCGAACTCGGCGGCCAACCGCTCCTGGTCGCTGTATCCAGGCCAGGTGCGCCACTGGCGCGCGTGCTCGTACAGCTCTTCGTCGACACCGGCGGCGGGTCCGTCGGCGTCGCGGGTGTTGACGCACACTTCGCATTCGTTGTCGTGGGCGATGACCGTCCGTGCGAGTTCGCGGGTACGCATCGGCAACCGGTTGTGGCCATAGACGGCGTTGGCAAACGCGCCGATCGCGCTGCCAAGTTCGGGAGACTTCAGGACCCAGCCGGCCAGGTCGTCGTCAGGGAACGTTCCGATGCGGCTCATGGCGAGATGGTACGCCTCGGGCTGTCGTATCCCGAAACCCCGAAACGCGTCGAGGCGCCCGTCGAGCCGTAGCGTTATCGACCATTCCGGTCACGTCCATCGACAAACGGCGCCCCTTATCCGAAACCTTCAAGTTAGATATTTGTCGAATTCAATTCAACTATTGGACATGTAAAGAACACCCGCCCTTCACGGGTCGGGCGGGGCCATGCGCATCGCATCTTTAGATTTCGGCTCTGGCGGTTTCTTCGACTGAAACCTATTGCGTGGCAACGTGACCCCGGGATGCTCTGACGACGAGCCGTGATGGCGTCCGTCACTGTTGATGGGCGAACCCGCCCAAGTTTTTTCCTGAGTGCAGCCTAGACGATCACCAATAGCAACCTGAGGCGCATTCAGAATTTGCATACATAGTCCGCGTCTTCTGAGATAGGCTCAGGCGGTCGGCGACCCGTCGTGGGTTGGGCATTAAAACTCATATGCGAGACGCCGGCTATTGGACTGCAACCCCATACCCATCCACATCGACACAGACCCGGACTGGAGGCTCGCACATGAGTCGCAACGCTCGTACCCCAACGTCGGGCGGCCGCCGGATAGCGTTGAGTTTTGGCACGGCCGTCGGCGCCGCCGTTATCGCCGCGTCGATCAGCATTGGGACCGCACCCGCGGCGGGCGCCGTCGTGGATGCGGATCCGCTCACCGACTTGATCGGGGCATTCGACCCGCTCGCGTTTAACTCCTCGGACGCACCGACTGACGTGCTTGGTCTTGTGGGCTACGGCATTGACACGTACCTGTTGGGGCCCACCGGCCTTGGTACGGAGCTCGACCCGATGGTTGACAGCTGGCTGAGTTCGTTGCCAGCCGGCTCCGCATCTGTGCTTGATGCGGATCCGGTCAGCGACTTGATCGGTGCACTCGACCCGAGCGCGTTTAACGCCTTGGGCTTACCGGACGACGCGCTTGGCCTTCTGGCCTCCGGTCTTGACGCTGACCTGTTGGCGCCCCTTGGCCTTGGTGCCCTGCTCGACCCGATCGTTGACGGCTTGGTGGGTTCGGGGACGCTCTTCTGATCTCGGTGCTCTGGCTGGGGAGGCCGACAGGTCCCGCCAGCCAGATGGCCGCTAGTAATAGGAAGCGATCGCGAGTTCGCGGGTAGCGTTACCGACCATTCCGGTCACGTCAATCGACACACGGCGCCCGTCTCCCTAACCTTAATATTAGATATGTGTTGAATACTGTTTGATGAATTAGATATGTGTGGAATAGCCGATTTGGCGGATCGGACGGAGCGGTGCAGATCGCAGCTTTAGATTTCGGCTCCGGAGATTTTGCGACCGAATCTCATTGTGCGGCAACGTGGCCCGCGGATGCGCTGGCGACGAGCCGCCTTGGCGCCCTTCACCGTTGATGGGCGATCCCGCCAAGTTTTTCCTGAGTACAGCCTAAACGGTCACTAATAGAAACTCAGGCTCATTCAGAATTTGTATACATAATCAGCGTCTTCTGATATATGCTCTGGCGGTCGGCGACCCGTCGGGGGTTGGGCATTAAAAACTCATGTGCGAGACGCCGGTTATGGGGCGGCAACCCCATACACATCCATATCGATACATACCCGGATTGGAGACTCGCACATGAGTCGAAACGATCGTACCCTGACGCCGCGCGGCCGCCGGCTAGCCTTCAGTTTTGGCACCGCCGCCGGCGCCGCCGTTATTGCCGCGTCAATCAGCATGGGCACCGCACCCGTGGCCAGCGCCATCGGGGATGCGGATCCGCTCAGCGACTTGGTCGGTGCACTCGACCCGAGCGCGTTTAACATCTTGGGCTTACCGGACGACGCGCTTGGCCTGCTGGCCTCCGGTCTTGACGCTGACCTGTTGGCGCCCCTTGGCCTTGGTGCCCTGCTCGACCCGGTCATTGACGACTTGGTGGGTTCGGGCGGCTTCTTCGGCATCGGCTCGGCATCTGTGTTTGATGTAGATCCGCTCAGCGACTTGGTCGGGGCACTAGACCCAAGCGCGTTTAACATCTTGGGCTTACCGACTGACGCGCTTGGCCTGCTGGCCTCCGGCCTTGACGCTGACCTGTTGGCGCCCCTTGGCCTTGGTGCCCTGCTCGACCCGGTCATTGACGACTTAGTGGGTTCGGGCTTCACCCTCTTCTGATCTCGGCGCTGTATTGCCTTGATCGATGAGGTGACTATCTGGCAGGCGAGGCCGACAGGTCCCGCCAGCCAGATGCCGCTAGCGGTAGAAAGCTGCGGCGCCAAACCGTTTCGCCACTCGTCTAAGGCGAAACGGCACGCCCGGCAGCTTCGCCGCCGGAGTTGATCGACCGCGGGCGCTCCTCATTCCAATCCCGTTGAGCGACGATCCGGTGAGCGATCCGGTTAAGCGCGGCCTCGACCTGAGCTCGGTCGGGTCGGCCCTGGAAGTTCGGCGAGCGGGTGAGCTTGTCGATGATCCACTCCTGGAGCAGCGTCGAGACGAAGTCGACCTGACGCGCTCCGGGTGGGGTCAGCCACAGGCGGTCGACGTCACGTTGCGCGTAGCCGCGGCGGACCAGGCGGTCGAAGGTGGGTTCGAGGACCTCGTACGGTATTCCCAACTGGTCACCGATGTCGGTGACGCGGGCCATCCCGAATGCTTGCTGATTGCGGTTGATGCGCAACAGCGCCCACAATTCGGCGACGTCGAGTTGGCAATCGGGCCGCATCGCGATGCTGCGCAGCCGCATGCCGGGAGGGGCGCCCCGCGCCATCCGTCCGATCGCCGTCTCCAACATCTCCTCCGGCGACTGCGTGGTCGGCATCGCGAACCCGTCGCCGATGTCGGCGGCGTTCTTGCCGATTTCCCGCAACGGGACCTCACGAAGGAAGAGCGCCAACACGAATCCGACCAGCGCAACCGGAACCGCCCACAAGAACACCTGAGTAAGGGAGGCGGCATAAGCGCCGACGATCGGGGCGGCCATCGCACGCGGCAGCCGGTGCAAGGCCTCCGGCGAATTGACAGCTGCCGGAGATGCGCCGCTGGCCGCTATCGCCGGACCGATGCGCCCTCGCAGGAAGTTGAGGAACAGCGAGCCGAAAATCGCCGCGCCGAACGAACTGCCGATCGTCCGGAAGAAGGTCACACCGGAGGTGGCGACACCGAGGTCTTCGAAGCTCGACGTGTTCTGCACGATCAGGATCAACACCTGCATACACAGGCCGATGCCGGCCCCGAGGATGAACAGGTAAAGCGATTGCAGCAGCGCCGATGTGGACGGGTTCATCCGGGACATCAGCAGAAAAGCGAGCGCCATCACCGCTGTTCCGGCGACCGGGAAGATCTTGTACCGGCCGGTCCGCCCGACCAGCACGCCGCTGCCAATCGACGTCGAGAGCATCCCGGCCACCATCGGCAGGGTGCGCAGTCCCGATGTGGTCGCCGAAACGCCGTCGACGAATTGCATATAGGTCGGCAGGAACGTCAGCGCCCCCAACATGGCGAAACCGACCACGAAGGACAGCCCACAGCACACCGTGAACACCGGACTACCGAAGAGCCGGGTCGGCAGGACCGGCGCCGCGGCACGGCTCTCCACCCAGACGAAAACGCCCAGCGCCGCCGCCGAGGCAGCAAACAGCCCGATGATCGTCGCGGAACTCCACGGATAGGTCGTGCCGCCCCAGCTGGTGGCCAGGGTAAGACCGGTGGCACCCAGGCCGACGAACAAGATCCCGGTGTAGTCGATGATCGGTTTCGCCCGCGCAGCAAGGGACGGAATCGCCGCGGCCGCAACGAAAAACACGACGATCGAGACCGGCACGTTGATCCAGAACGCCCACCGCCACGTGAGATGGTCGGTGAAATAGCCGCCCAGCAGTGGGCCGATCACGGTCGTCACACCGAACACCGCGCCCAGGGCGCCCTGATAGCGGCCGCGATCCCGCAACGGGATGACTTCGCCGATCAGCGCGCTGGCCGTGACCGTGATGGCGCCGCCGCCGATGCCC
>NZ_JBAPPI010000209.1:0-4180 GCF_049280035.1 Mycobacterium sp.
CCGCCCTGGACCGCGCCAACCGGCTGGTGCGGCTGGCTGACGGCGGCGAGGTTCGGGGCGATCGGCTGCTGAGTGCCACCGGTGTGCGGGCCCGGCGATGGCCCAACACGGAGGAGGCCGCGCTGGAGGGCGTTCATACCCTGCGCACCAGTGCCGATGCTGCGCGGCTGCAGGCGGCTTTGGCCGCCCGTCCCCGGCGGGTGCTGATCATCGGCTCGGGATTCATCGGTTCGGAAGCCGCCTCGGTGTGCCGCGACCTCGGCCTGGAAGTCACGGTCACCGAACGCGGCCCGGCCCCGCTGTCCGGGGCGCTCGGCGGGGCGATCGGCGCAATCGCCGCCGAAATGCAGCGTGCAGCCGGGGTGGATCTTCGCACCGGCGTCTCGGTGCTCGCATTGGAGGGCGACGCGGCCGGGCACGTGCGCCGCGCGCGGCTCTCCGACGGCAGCACGCTCGACGTCGATGTGGTGGTGACGTCGTTGGGGTCGATCCGCAACGTCGAGTGGCTCGACGGGTGCGGGCTGGCGGCCGGATTCTGGGGGGTGGGCTGTGACGCCGGGTGTCGCGCGTTCGACATCAACGGGGTGATCACCACCAACGTCTTCGTGGCCGGAGACATTGCGCGTGCCCCGCATGTGCTCTACGACTACCAGTTCCTGGCGATGGAACACTGGGACAACGCCGTGCTGGGTGCCCGGGTCGCCGCCCACAACATGGTCTGCGACGAGGTCGATCGCTGGGCGCACCTGCTGATCCCGCAATTCTGGTCGGGTCAGTTCGGCGTCAACATCAAATCCGTTGGCGTGCCATCCTTTGGCGATGAGATCGTCTTCACCCAGGGCTCGGTGAAGCAGCGCCGGTTTGCCGCGGCCTACGGTCGCCGCGGCCGCATCGTCGGCGCAGTCACCTTCAACCACGGCAAGTGGATCGAGCACTACCGGCAGGAGATCGCGCGGTCGGGACCGTTCCCGCCGCAGCCGCCGGGTTTTGATTTCCCCGAAAACATGCGGGTGATGCCTGCCGACTTCCCGGCGCGGGGTGTGCCGACGGAGGCCCCCGATGTGGTGTTGACGGGACATGCCCCCAGCGAACGCCGCGCCGAGTTCCGGCTGCGGCAGCGATGAGGAGGAGCGGCGCCCATGACACGCGCCGGCGACGATGCAGAGCGAAGCGATGAGGAGGAGCGGCGCCATGACCCCCGAAGAAGCCTTCGATGCCGCGATGCGGTATGAAAACCGCGCGAATCCTTATCCGTACTTTGACGAGCTGCGCAAGACGCCGGTCGTGCGAGTGACCAACGGTATCTATGCCGTCACCGGATACGACGAGCTCATCGCGCTGGCCCATGACCCCGGGGTGAGTTCTGACCGTCGCAAAGTTCCCCCGCCGGCCACCGGCGATCGGCACGTTGCCGACGAGTCCGTGATGGAGATGATGGAGGTCTACGACCGAGACCCGAGCTTTATCGCCTCGGACCCGCCGGACCACGATCGGGCGCGCCGGCAGTGCATGCGGTTTTTCGGCCCACCGCATTCGCCGGACGTGATCCCCAGCCAAGAGCCGTTGTGTCAGCAGATCGTCAACGACTTGCTCGACAAGGCCATGGGCAAGACCCGCATGGATGTTGTCGACGAGTTCGCGTATCCGCTGCCGGTCAACTTGATCTGCCGGATCGTCGGCGTGCCGATCGAGGACGAGCCACAGTTTCATCCCTGGATAGCCGACGCGATCACCGGCCTCTTCGACCTCGGGCCCGACATCGCCACCGAGGAGGGCCAGGCCCGGCGGGCCAAAGGTGAAGCGGCCAACATCGCCTTCAAGAAATACATCATCGGGCTGGTCGAGAAAGCCGAAAATTCGCCTGGCCCGGGGATGATTTCACAGTTGGTCCACGATGACGGACCGGATGGACGAATGTCGCCGAGTGCGATCGTCAACAACATCATGCTGCTGTTTGCCGCGGGCCATGATTCGACGGTCAATCTTATTTCCCACTGTGTGTTGACCGTGATGCGCCAACCGGAATCGATCGAGTTGTTGCGCAGCAGGCCGGAATTGATTCCCGGCGCCATCGAAGAAGTGCTGCGGTTGCAGTCGTCGGTGCAGTTCTTCCCGACTCGATCGGCGCTGGCCGACATCGAGATCGCAGGCACCACGATCCCGCGAGGATCACCCATCTATCTGATATATGCTGCGGCAAACCGAGATCCGCGGCGCTTCGCCAACCCCAACACGTTCGACCCGCAACGTGCCGACAACGAGCACGTGGGCTGGGGACGCGGTATTCACGTCTGTTTCGGCGGTCCGCTGGCCCGACTGGAAGTCAACACCGCGTTTGACGCATTTCTTCGTCGGGTAGAAAACCCGCGGCTGGTCGAGGACCCACCGCCCTACCGAATCAGCCAAGTGTTCCGCGGCCCGCGGCATCTGCTCATCGATTGCGACGGGATCAGCCCCGATAGACGGTGACGAGCAGCTTGAACGTCCTAGTTCCGTCGCCGGCCTTGGCGGTGAGAACGAGCGGGTAGTACCCGTCGGCCACCGACTGCGCGACCTTGATGGCGACGGTCGCACTGGCGGATCCATCGGCGGCGAACTGTGCGGATACCGTTCCCGCCTTGATTCCCACGTTGTCGGATGCGCCGGTGATGGTATAGCCGCCGGGGCCATCGATCATCCGTTGGACAGCGACCGTCACGTTGACCGTGCCTCCGGGCGCGATGTTGACGACGGCGGGCGAAACATCAACGGTCACCGTAGAGCTGCCCGCACCGAATGATGGCGGCGCGGAGGAGTCTCCCGCGGCCCAGGCCTTGTTGGGCCGAGGAGAAACCGAGAACGCCAAGTCGCCGCCGGCGTGGATGATCGAATCCGGGAGATACGTCTGATCGGTGGACCGGCCGTCGATGTGAAGGTTCTTGATGTAGCGCATCCGGTTGGGTCCGGATGCGCCCGGCGCCGAAATCTTGATGAATTTTCGTGTGGGCAGCTCGATCACGATGCGATCGAAAAGCGGTGTGTTCACGGTGAGGATCGACGTTCCCGGCGTACTCGGGTACAGGCCCAGAGCGGCCCACACGTACCAGCTGGACATCGCGCCCAGGTCGTCGTTGCCCGGCTCGCCGTCGGGTGTGGGAGAAAACAAATCGCTGCGCACCCGATCGACTAACTGCTGAGTCTTCCACGGTTGACCGATGTAGTTGTACAGCCACGGCACATCGAAACCCGGCTCGTTGCCGGCCCACAGATAGGGCTCTTCCGGGCCGACGTTGAGCTGCTTAGTGAAGCGGTCGAGCCGTTCTCCCACCGCTTTTCGGCCGCCCAGAGCGATCACCAAGCCAGCGATGTTCTGCGGCACATACCAGACGTATTGCTCGGCGTTGCCCTCGTCAAATCCGAGCTGGCTGAAGCAACCCTGGGCGGGCGGCACGACCCCGGGCCCCTCAGGGAAGAAGCCCATGGCATCCCGCGGCGAGATGTAGTGGGTGGTGGGGTTGAACAGGTTCTGCCAGTACTGGGCCCGGTTCTGGAATTCGGCGGCGGTCGCGGAATCGCCTAACGCGTCGGCGAATCGGGAGATGCTGAAGTCGTCGACCGACCACTCCAACGTGATCGAGGCACCAGGGATCGCACCACCACTGCAGGAGTCCGCGTTCAGCGGCAGGTAGCCGCGCCGAAGATAGCTGGCGATTCCGGCCCGCTCCACGTAACCGTTGAGACCGGCGCCGCCTTCGGTCGCCGCTTTGACCATATAGCGCAGCGCCGTGTCGACGTCAAAATCCTTGGCGCCAAAGGCATAAAAGTTCACCATCAACGGGACTACGCTGTCGCCGGTCATCTCTGCGGTCGCGGTATTCGCCAGGGCCCAGCGGGGAAACGACCCGCTCTGCTCGGCGTCGTTCACCAGCGACTGGGCCATGTCGCTGGCCTGCTCCGGGAACAGCAATCCGTGCAGGGATGCCAGCCCGCGGTAGGTGTCCCAGTCGGAGAAGTTGGTGTACTGGGTGTGCCCGGCGGCCAGCGTGTGAACATCGCCATCGAATCCGATATACCGACCGTCGACGTCGTTAAAGGTGTTGGGGTTCAACAACGAATGGTAGAGCGCGGTGTAGAAGGTCTCGGTGTCGCCGGCATCGGCGCTGGCGATCGCGATCCGAGACAGCCTGGTATTCCACTCTTT
>NZ_JBAPPI010000210.1:0-1792 GCF_049280035.1 Mycobacterium sp.
CGGACCCATCCCGAACCCGGAAGCTAAGCCTGCCAGCGCCGATGATACTACCCAACCCGGGTGGAAAAGTAGGACACCGCCGAACACACACAAAAAAGGGCACCCCACAAAGGTGCCCTTTTTTACATCAACAACCACTAATCAAAAATAAGCAACGCAATTGCGGGTGAATTCTATTATGTCCGCGCTAATGCCGTTACGCGATTGAGCGCGAGAGGATTTTGATCACCGGCGGCACGCGCCCGCCCGAACGGCGATCAAATCCCATGGCAGGGCGCGCTCCGTGAACCCGTCTAGGCCCATACTGGCGTTCATGCAATCTCTCGTCATCTCGCCATCGCCGCAGACCGATACACGCCTGCGCACTGGGCGTGTTGAAGGGCGAGCTCATCTCGGCGATCCGGGTGCAAGCCGAACGTGACACGGCGTGAGCGACCAATCGATTCGAAATCTGTTGAACCACCGATGATTCGTCAAGGAGGCGTCGTGGAGTTCCTTGTCACCATGACAACGCACGTCCCCAAGGGCACCTCCGAGGACACTGTGTCCGACGTGCGCCAGCGCGAGGCCGCCCATTCTGAACAGCTGGCCCAACGCGGAAGCCTGCACCGTTTGTGGCGACCCCCGTTGAATCCCGGCGAGTGGCGCACGCTGGGTCTCTTCACGGCCGACGACGCCCACGCACTCGAGGAGGTGCTCGCCTCGATGCCGCTGCGGATATGGCGCACTGACGAAGTCCTGCCTCTCTCGCCGCACCCGAACGACCCCGCACTGCCCGGCGTGGGACACGGTCATGAATTCCTCATCGCCATGATCATTGCCGTCCCGGACGGGACGCCATCCAGCGTCGTCGAGGAGACACAGAATCGCGAAGCGCAGCGTGCTCGCGAACTTTCCAGCCGAGGCCACCTGCGACGGCTCTGGGCGTTACCCGCAGAAGATCCCGTCCGACGAACCCTTGGCATATGGAGTGCTCGCGACGCCGACGAACTCGAGACCATCTTAAAGTCGCTGCCGCTCTACCCCTGGATGGCGATCACGACCACTGAACTGTCGTCCCATCCCAGCGACCCGGGCGCCGGGAACTGACACCATGTATGTCGCCTCCCACGTCCGCTGGCCCAGTCGTGTCATGTGCGAGAACCCGGTATCCAATGGCGGCCGTCAAACCCGTTGCGATGCAATGGCCGTCATGGCTGTGCAGTACTCGCGAGAACCCGACGACAAACGCCTGCTCCAAATCTCGAAAAACCATCAACGGCGACCGACGAGCTAACGACACCGACAATCCAGAGGAGAATCCAATGGCAACAACGGTAAACACACCCACCAAACCCGCGCAGCTCCGTCTGACCCGACGGTCGCCGGCGAACTGGCGCGTCACAATCGACAACCCGCCGATCAATGTCATGGGCCCTGAAATGGTCCAGGAGTTCCAGGAAGTCATCAACGCTCTCGAGACCGACGAGCAAGTCAAGGTCGTGGTCTTCGACAGCGCGGTCGACGACTACTTCCTGAACCACTCCGATTTCCTGGCCAACCTCGACGACCTGACCTCGCTGCCGGCGGGCCCGACGGGTTTGCCGCCTTGGCCGGACTTCCTGGTGCGCCTGACCCGCCTCCCCGTCGTCTCCATCGCCCTCATCCGCGGCCGCGCGACCGGCAACGGCAGCGAGATCACGCTCGCCTGCGACATGAGTTTCGCCAGCCGCGAAAAAGCAATCATCTCGCAATGGGAAGTGGGCGTCGGGATGGTCGCGGGCGGTGGTCCGATGGCCCGGCTGCCTGGACT
>NZ_JBAPPI010000211.1:0-39497 GCF_049280035.1 Mycobacterium sp.
TCATGGGCGGCAACCTGATGAAGCTGATGAAGGTCTCCAAGCCGGTCAAGAAACCAGTGTCAGCCTGATCCGTCGGGCGTCGCTACCTCTACCAGCGCGACCGTCAGGCTTCCAGCCTGGCCCGCACAGCGGCCAGTCGTTCCTCCAACTCGGCCTCGTCGATGAGTCCGCGACGTACAAGCGAGTGCGTCAGCGCGACCAACCGGTTTTCCGGGTAGGGCAGGCCGGAGTAGACCGTTGCCGACAGCGCGTCCTCTTCGTTACGCCGGTCGACGCTGAGTAACGATGCGCCGCAGCTGCTTTGGTCAAGTGCGTCACAGATCCCATCGAGGCTCGATTTCCACGGCGGCACCGGGTTCTCAACGCCATACTTTGCCGCCATCCGGCCCCAGACCTGGTTTCGTTCAACAATTTTCGCCAACGGCGCGATCGAGGAACCCTCGACCGGATCCAGTCTCGCTGAGTTGCTCACCGGTTACCCCGTCGCTTACTCGTTCGCGGGATGAATAGCCGGGCGGGTCTTGGTCACCGCGTTGGTCGTCACACCAACCTTCGGTAACGCGACGCCGATCAGGCAGTCGCGCGTAATGATTTCGACCAGCTGATCCTCGGTCCAGCCCTCGGTTCCCTCCGGACGCACCGGCATCACCATGAAACGGTGCTTCTGGTTCGAGTCCTCCACCCGGATTTCGACATCCTCCGGCAGGTACACACCGAACTCCGCGAGCACTTGTCGCGGCCAGCGCACAATGCGGCGGCGGTAGTTGGGTGTGCGGTACCACTCGGGCGAATTGCCCAGGATCGGACGCGGATAGCAGGAGCACAGCGTGCAGACGATCACGTGGTGCAGGGTCGGGGTGTCTTCGAGCACATGGAGCGCGGTGAAATCACTCGGTGTTCCGAAACCGGTGGGTTGCAACCAGTCGACGCCGACTTCCTTGCTGGCGGCCAGCGGATCCGCGAGGGCCAGTTTCTTGAACTCAGGACTAATCCAGGCCCGCGCCACCAGATGCGCGGCAGGGGTTGGACCGATCTGTTCGGCGAACTCAGTGAAGCGGCGGTGCTCCTCAGCGGTGAAAATTCCCTTTTCGATGCATAATTCGCGAAGCGCGATCTCCAGGACTTCGAAGTCGGTGATCTCGTCCACCATGGGCGCAGCGGTGCGTTCGTGGTCGTGATCGTGACCGGTCATGCTGAAATCCTTTCAGGATGAAGTCAGTTGGACGACGGCTTGGCTCGGCGCAGTCAGCCCGCCGGCGCGAGCCACCGCTCCGGGATCTCGGTCTGCAGGGTGTCATTGCCGGGGCCGGTGTATCCGTGCCACAACTCAGAAAGGTTGAACCGCACGATGTAGAACCACTCAGGCTTCTGGTCGGGGCCATCCCAGGTTTCGTCCTCGGCGACGGGGCTTTCGTAGGAGACAACCGCGATCTCCCCCGTGGCGCCACGAACGTACTCCTGGGTACGGGTGTACAGCAGCACGGGAAACTCCCGCACCACAACCCTGTCGCCGACCTTGAACTTCGGCTCGCCGGCTTGTCCGGCAAACACTTGCGGGTCGCCCTTGCCGACGGCGTGCATGTGGTGCCGGTTGCGGTTGACCGTGGCAGGGTCACCCTCGAACTTGGGCTTGGCCTCCAAAAGCTTTCCCCGCAGGCCGCCCGCATACCGTGCCTTCACCTCGGCCATGCGTTCGGCCAACTCACTGATGCCGATGTGGTGTTTTTCGGCGAGGACGCGCGCGACGGCCAGCAGCCAGCGCCCGTAGTAGGGCAGGCCGAGGTAGATGGTGCGGCCCAGGTCGACGTTGCCTATCCGGCGTCGTTCCTCGGACAACCAGATCCCACGCCAGCCGAGAACCTCACACATGACGTAGGTGTTTTCTTCCCACATCTCGTATTGCTTGTTCTCGAATTCCATGGGGGCAGCTGGCTCACCGCCGACATCGTGCGGAGTCTTGGTGTAGGCGGTAAATCGCTCGTGATCGATGAGATCGGGCGTGGGCGCGTCCGGGAGTTCCGGGTAGGAAGATTTGAGGCGCGCTACCAGGTCCAGATGCGCCACTCGGTCTGGCGGAGTAGTCATCTTCAGTTCCATTCGTCATCACGATCCGGGCTGTGGCCGCGCTCGCGGATTGCCCTATCGGGGCAGCGAACACCCTCAATACCACTTCACTCCGACCGCGAACATCGCGCAACCGTTAAACGAATTCCGATATGGCTGTGTCCGGTAATGTCACCGGGATGGAGCGGCGTGTCATGGATGCGGTCATTTATGAACGCGATCCACCGATTGCCCGGATCATTCTCAACCGCGGAGACAAGGCCAACACCAAAGACGCAACGCTGGTCACCGAAGTCGACAACTGCCTGCACGAGGCCGACCGTGATCGCGAGATCAAGGTGGTGATCCTCAAGGCCAACGGCAACGGCTTCTGCGGCGGGCACGTGGCCCGCTGGGGTCCCGACGAGAATCCGTATCCAGATTTCGGCGACACCTTCGAGGATCTCTACAAGGGCACCGCCGACCTGTTTTTGTGGCCGACGTTGTATCTGTGGGAATTCCCGAAGCCGACGATCTCGCAGATTCACGGCTATTGCATGGGTGGTGGCATTTATCTGGGCTTGCTGACCGACTTCTGTGTCGCGTCCGACGACGCGTATTTTCAGATGCCCCTTGCGCAGAGTCTCGGCGAGCCCGGCGGGCACACCATGATCGAGCCGTGGCTGCTGATGAATTGGCATCGCACGATGGATTGGCTGCTGCTGGCACCGACGCTGTCGGCGCAGGAGGCGCTCGATTGGGGGCTCCTCAACAAGGTAGTCCCCCGGGAGGATCTCGAGGATGTCGTCGAGGAGATGGCGCGCAAGATCGCCCAGATCCCGTTGACGACATTGATGGCGGTGAAGAACAGCGTGAAACGGGCCTGGGAATTGATGGGTATGCGGGTGCACCTCCAGGTCAGCCACATCTTGACCAACATGGTCGGCGCGGCTTCCGACGTCCAGGCACGCCGAGCCCAGCTCATGCAATCAGGCTTGAAGCCAAGGGATTTCGTGGGGCGCGACGAAACCGCGGACGACAGCTAGCGGCTCATCTGGCCGGCGACTTTGCGCCCTGCCACGTGCCGCGCGGCGACATAACCGAACACCATCGAGCTGGCGATGCTCGCGCCGGCGCCCGGATAGGTTCGGCCCATCACTGTCGCGGTGGTGTTGCCGGTGGCGTACAGGCCGTCGATCACCTGGTCCTGCTCATCGAGAACCTGTGCGTACTCGTTGGTGATCACGCCGCCGCATGTGCCGACATCGGCCGGAAGCACCCTCGTCGCGTAAAACGGCGCCCGGTGAAGCGGGCCGACGGCGGCGTTCGGCCGATACCCCGGATCACCAAGGCAGTCGTTGTAGGCCGACTGTCCCCGGCCGAAGTCGGGATCCAGACCCTTGATGGCAAACTGATTGAAGCGCTGGATCGTACGCGTCAGTTCGTCTGCGGGAAGGTCGATCTGGCGTGCCAGGTCTTCGATGCTGTCGGCACGTTTGACCGCCCCCGACTTGATCAGCTCGGACGGCAGCTGCTGGTTGCGCTTCAGCGGGTTGGCGCTGGTGACGTATCTGCGCACATATCCGTCGTCGAAGATCATCCAGCAGGGCACCGCCTTGTTGGCGTACATCGCCTTGCCGACCTCCACGTAGGAGTTCGACTCGTTGCAGAACCTCCTGCCCGTCGAATCCACATAGATGGCGCCGGGCCGCTGACGTCCCGAACCCAACGACGCGGCGGCAGCCCCGCCGTTAGCGATGAAAACTGAAGGCAGCCACCATGCTTCGTCCAGCAGATCGGTCTTGGCGCCCAGTCGCATCGCGGTTTGCAGCACCTCGCCGGTATCACCCGCGTTAGCTATCGACCACTTGGCCTCGTTGGGTTGGTCGCCGCTGTAACGCCGCCGCATCTCGGCGTTGTGCCCGAACCCGCCGGCGGCCAGCAGGACTCCCTTGCGTGCCTCGACATTCAGCGGGTTGCCGTCGCGGACGATACGCGCACCGACCACTCGCCCGTCTTCGACGATGAGGTCGTCCACGGCGGCGTTTATCCACAGCGGTGGCTGGCCGTCGCTGAGATCCATCAGCGCTTTGAGCATCTGAGCGATCAGCGAGGCGCCGTTGGTGAGGATCTGGCGCCGGCGGATCCGGGCCGCCGCGGTGCGCAGGAAAACCCGGGTGGCCACTGCGAAGGCGCGGGGCGCACGGTTGAAATACTGAACCGAACGAAGCTCGTTGGTCAGCACCGCGTACCCGTAGTTCTTGGCCAGCGGCGGCTGCACCTTGTCACTCCAGCTGCCGAGCTCGGCGGCATCGAACGGAATACCCTCCAATGCGCGGCCAGCTTCATTGCCGCCCTTATGGTTTGGGTAGTAATCGCTCCAGCCTGCGCAACGGATCAGCTGGACGCCCTTGCGGATCAGGAAATTGATCATCTCGTAGCCCGCCGTCAGGAACATTTCACGGCGCTCCGGCGACGACGGTGCGCCGATGTCGCCGACGACGTCGGCCAGGTAAGCAAGCCCGTCTTCGTGCGAGTCCGCTATGCCATCGGCCCGCATCAGCGGATTGTTGGGCAGCCAGACGATACCGCCGGACAGTCCCGTCGATCCGCCAACCAGCGCTTGCTTTTCGACGATCAGCGGCTCGAGCCCGCAGTCGAGTGCGGCCAGCCCCGCGACCATGCCGCCACCACCGCTGCCCGCAATGACCAGGTCGACGGAGTGGTCCCATTGGGTGGTCATGGCGCCTCCGCAGTGAATCCCAGATCGACAATCGGCACATCGATGGTGGTGTTGGTTTTCTGGATCGCCGGTACCAGCGTGTCGTAGGGCAATCCGGCGAGGAAGCCGTCGACGACACGCTCGAAGTTCGAGATCAGCCCTTCGATTTGCTCCGACAGGCGCATGTACTCGAACCCCTTGGAATGTAGCCCTTTTTGCTGTCGCGGCAGGTTGGAGAAGTCTTGGGCGGGGATCGGCGGCCAACGCGGGTCGTCCGGCGCCATCGGCTCGGGTGGTGTGGGCTTTCCCGCGGAAAGGTTTGACGGGAAACGGGTGAGCGACCAGATCTCGAACAGCGTTTCCTCCGGACCGAGCGGACGGATCCGGTACGACGAGGCGCTGCTGTAGGTGGGCAGGATGAAGTGGTGCGGAAAGCAGAATCCGATCGCATCGGTAATCCCGCGGCGGACAAGGTCGTTGAGGTCGGGCATGTCGCTGCCCCGCGCCCGATGCCAGCTCACGACGGCATCGTTGAGAGCACTGCGCCAGGCGGTCATCGCCTCGGCCGGATCCGACGACAGCTCGATGTGCTGCAGGCCTTCGGCGACGCGGATGTCGTTCTCGTGGGTCATGCCACCCATGCCGTCACCCAACGTGCGCATGAAGTAGAGGCTGCTCTGGACAATGGGATGCACTGCCGGAGAAGGCGCACCGGTCTGCGCGGACGGCAGCAGCTGCGGATGAGTCTGCGGAACGTGGTAGCCCTCCATGAACGCAGCCGTCGCCAGCTTCCAGTTCACCGGCAGCCGGCACGACTGCCACCACTCGACGCGCAGCGACTCGACCTTCCAGGCGTCATAGATCGACGCGAACGGCTCCATGCAGTCCCGTAACGCCGGCGCGTCGTCGTCGAGGTTGATCCACGCGCACCCACCCCACAGTTCGCACCTGACCGACACGAGTTGCAGATCGTCCGGACACAGGTTGTCCTCTGCGAACACCTCGGGTCGCAACACAAATGTGTTGCGACCGTCGATGCCCCAGCACCACCCATGGAACGGACAGACGAAGGCGCGCCGATTTCCGCTGCCCTCCACCAGCTTTACCCCGCGGTGGCGGCACGCGTTGTGGTAGGCCCGGACGGTTTCGCTGTCGACTCGCGCCACGATGATCGACTGGTCGAGGATTTCGTACTCCACGAAGTCACCGGCCTTGGGGATCTCCTCGAGCCGACACGCCATCTGCCACACCCGCGGCCAGAACAGCTCGGTTTCCAGCGCGTAGAAGTCCGGATCGTAGTAGCGCTGCTTGGGAATCCGATCGACGGCCTGAACCGCCCAGGGCACCGGAAGCGGTTCCCAGTTCACATCAGTTCGTCCAGTGGTTGTTGGGTTGGCCATCTCACTGTCCTCTTCTTAGCTCAACCATTCTGTTGGCTCATAAGATCCGTGATACCCGCCCTTGCCAGTAACGTTCGCGGATACGCCTCTTGTAGAGCTTTCCGTTCGGGTCCCGCGGCAACTCCGGGTCGAATTCAACTGTGCGCGGGCACTTATAGCCGGCGAGGTGTGTTCGGCAGTACTCGATGAGCTCGGCTTCCAGGTCGGGCCCAGGCGTGACGCCCTCGACCGGTTGCACGACGGCCTTGACCTCTTCACCGAACTCGTCGTTGGGAACACCGAACACCGCCGCGTCGACCAGTTTGGGATGCATGATCAGCAGGTTCTCCGCCTCTTGCGGATAAATGTTCACCCCGCCGGAGACGATCATGAATGTCGATCGGTCGGTCAGGTACATGTAGCCGTCCTCGTCGACATAGCCCATATCTCCCAACGAGCGCCAGCCGCGGTCGTTGTACACCGACGCGGTCTTGGCGGGGTCCTTGAAGTACTCGAAGTCGGGTCCACCTTCAAAGTAAAGCTCGCCGGACTGCCCGACGGGAAGCTCCTGCCCGTCTTCGCCGACCACGTGCACCGGGGCCATTGGTATACCCACCGAGCCGGGATGAGCCAGCCACGCTAAAGGCCCGATCGTGGCACCCGCGAATCCCTCTGTCCCGCCATAGTATTCGTGAATGATCGGCCCGAACCACTCCATCATTGCGTGCTTGACATCCACCGGGCACGGCGCTGCAGCATGGATCACACACGTCAGGGTCGAGACGTCGTATTTCTCACGAACAGCCTTCGGCAGCTTGAGCATCCGCACGAACATCGTCGGTACGAACTGCGCGTGGGTGACCCGGTGCGTCTCGATCAACCGCAGCACAGCCTCCGCGTCGAACTTGCGCATGATGATCGCGGCGGCGCCAACACGGTTGACCGCCATCGTGTAGTTCACCCCGGCGGCGTGATACAGCGGTGCCGGCGACAGGTACACGCTCGCACGACTCATGCCGTACTTGTGGATCAGCGCCATCTCCAGGACTGACTGGGCCCACGAGCCGTTGCCATCAGTCGGGAGCGGTCGACGCACGGCCTTGGGCCGCCCGGTAGTGCCCGACGAGTACAGCATCTCCGACCCGTCCGACACTGGCGGCACATCGCCCGCCGTCGCCACGGCGTCGTCGTAGGATCGCCAGCCCGGGAGGTCTCCGCCGACCGCGATGTGGACGTTGACAGTGGCATTCCCGCTGCGCAGATGCGCGGCGAGGTCGCCCATCGACGCGTCGACGAACACCGCCTTTGCGTCTGAGTCGTCAATGACGTAAGCGACTTCGTCGGGCGTGAAGTGGGTGTTGACGGCGGTGTAGTAGAGCCCGGAACGCTGACAGCCCCAGGTGATTTCGAAGAACTCGGGCCGGTTCGGCAGGACCAGGGCCACGCCGTCGCCGCGGCGCAACCCGGCGCTGTGCAGTGCCGCGGCGACCCGTTGGCTGCGGGCATTCAACTCGCCGAACGGGACCGAGTCGCCGTCCGCAATGATGAGGGCCGGCGACTCTGCGGCGCTGATCGCGTGATCGGCGATGTTCACCAGCAGACCTCGAGAGATTAAGTGGCCGTTGCGCCATCGGTCGACGCGGCCGCGGCCGCCTGACGTCGCGCGTGCTCGGACGGCAACACCTTGTCCTTGAACACCTGCTGAATCAACTGCTGCACATCCTTGCTGATCGAGGCGAGCGCGACCAGGTCGTTGGAGCTCTGCCAGTGCACCCGCATGCCCATCAGCTCCCAGGCCCGTTTGAGGTTGGCCTTGGTGAGCATCAGCGTCGTCAACGGTGCCTGGGCAATGTGGCGGGCGATCGCGTCCACCCGGTCGTCGAGGTCCTCCCGCTTGACCACCTCGTTGACGAGGCCGACCTCCAGCGCCTTCTTGGCGTCGATCACCTCGGCGGTGAACAGATAGTAGGCGGCGCGGCGCCAGTTCATGAACACCCAAGGCTCAATGGAACATTCACCGGATGGCATGCCGAACCCCTGCAGGGGCGGGTAAGAGAAGTAGGCGTCCTCGGAGGCGATGACGATGTCTGTGGTCAGGCCCATGTGCGTGCCGCCGCCCACACAGTATCCGTGGACCTGCGCGATGGTGGGCTTGGAGAACTCCCACAGATTCAGGGTTGGCTTGACGAAGAGATCCGACTGCGCCTTCCACGGGTGGCCTGTCACCATGGCGTTCTCGACGAACGCCGGATAGTCGACGGCGTTGTTGCCGATGGCGTGCCCGGAGCAAAATCCCTTGCCATTGGCCTTCAGCACCAAAACCTTGATGTCATAGTCGCGGTCGGCATCGAGCAATGCGGCATCGACTTCTTCGGCCAGCTTCTGATCCTGGGCGTTGGCCTTCTCAGGCCAGTTGAGGGTGATCTTCGCGATCGGCCCATCTTTTTGGTAGATGATTCTTTCGCGGGTCTCGTTGAGATCCATCTGTTCGTACCCTTCCTCTATGAAGTGATGACGCCGATTTCTGCGCCGATGTCGTACGTCGTGCCGACCTGGCCAGTCCACTGCACGGTGCCCGAGGCCCCGGCCTCGATTTCCTGTTCCACTTTCTCGGTCGCGATCACGTAGATCGGTGTGCCCTCTTCAACGTGCTGCCCGGCATCGACCAGAAAGTCGGTCAACTCGGCCTCTGCGACGGCCACCGATACCCGCGGGATGCGAATGACGAAGTCAGCCATGGATATTAGCCCTGTCCAAAGTGCGCTGTATTGCTTTGACAATGCCGGCCGCCGACGGGTAGACCTGCGCCTCCAGCGCGGCCGCGGCAGGGTTGGGGACGAACCTGGCACCCACCCGCTCGACGGGCGCGGCGAGTTCGCCGAACAGTTCGGACTGCAGGATCGCGGCGATCTCCGCTCCAGGACCGGCGAATTGCACTGCATCGTGGACGATCACGGCTCTGCGGGTACGGCGTGCCGATTCGACGATCGTCTCGACGTCGAGCGGCACGAGAGTACGCAGGTCGACGACCTCCGCGCTCACATCCTGGTCGGCCAATGTGGCCGCGGCCGCGAGGGCTTCGTGCACGCTGCGACCGTAGCTGATCACGCTGACGTCGGTGCCCGCTCGCTTGATGTCGGCTTGGCCGAGCGGAATCGAGAACCCGGGTTCGACGGGCACGGGTCCCTTTTTACTTTGCAGTCGCACGGTTTCGACGAACAGGCAGGGGTCCTCGTCGAAGATCGCAGAAGTCAATAGGCCTTTGCCGTCGCGTGGGGTGGACGGCACGATCACCTTCATGCCGGGGATGTGCATGAACCACGCCTCCAGGCTTTGCGAGTGCGTGGCACCGGTGGCCAGACCCGCATACACCTGAGTGCGGACGGTGATCGGCGCCGTCGTTCGCCCGGCGGTCATGAATCGCAGTTTGGCGGCGTTGTTGATCAGCTGGTCCGCAGCGATCCCGATGAAATCCATGATCATGATCTCGGCCACCGGCAGCAGTCCGTCGATGGCGGCGCCGATCGCGGCGCCGACGATCGCGGCTTCCGAGATCGGGGTATCCAGCACGCGGTCGTGGCCGTATTTCGTCGACAACCCTGCCGTCGGCCCGGTCGCTCCGGGATCGGCGATGTCCTCGCCGAGCAGGAAGACGCGATCGTCGGCCTGCAGGGCCTCGTCGAGCGCGAGGTTCAGCGCCTCGCGCATCGTCATCTCTTTATCTTCCATGCCTTTACACCGGGAACTTGATCGGGGTTGCGTACACGTCTTGGTCGAGCTCGTCGATCGACGGGGAGTCCGCGCTCATCACGGTTTTCAGCGCGGCTTCGACCGTCGCTGCGGCCTCGTTTTCGAAGCTGTCGAGCTCATCGCCACCGCAGATGCCGGTGTCGGCGAGGTGGTCGCGGAATCTCGGCACCGGATCGGCGGCGATCGCCGCGGCCAATTGGTCTTTGGGGATATACGCCATCCGGTCACCGAAGTAATGGCCGCGAAAACGGAAAGTCACACACTCGATGAACGTCGGGCCGCCGCCGGTGCGGGCCCGGTGCAGGGCTTCGTCGAGCGAGGCTTTGACGGCTAGCGGGTCGTTGCCGTCGACGCGTACACCCGGCATGCCGTAACCGGCCGCCCGCTCGGAGACGTGTTCGAGCTTCATGGTGTCGGCGGTCGGCGTCATCTCGGCGTAGAGATTGTTCTGGCACACGAATACAACCGGCAGATCCCACAGCGCGGCCATGTTGGCCGCTTCGTGGAATGAGCCGGTGTTGGTGGCGCCGTCACCGAAGCTGACCACCGTGACCCGGTCGAGGCGCTTGCGTTTGGCGGCCATCGCCAAACCCACCGCCACCGGCGGTCCGGCCCCGACGATCCCGGTCGAAAGCATCACGCCCTTATCGGGTTTGGCGATATGCATAGTGCCGCCCTTGCCCCGGCTGGCGCCGACGGTGCGGCCCATCATCTCGCCGTAGATCTCCTCGAGCGGGACGCCCTTGCCGATCAGATCGTGCAGCCCCCGGTAGGTCGTGACCAGCTGGTCGTCGGGTCGCAGCGATACCCCCATCGCCGCGGCGATCGCCTCCTGGCCGCGCGACGGCCAGTACACGCACATGAACTCGCCGGTGCCGATGCCTTTCGAAAGCCGGTCGTCGGCCGCCTTCATCAGCACCATCAGCGAATAGATGCGCTTCTGGAGCTCTGGAGCTACCTCTACGATCGAAGTCACTTTGTGTAGGAGCCGATCTGCCCATACACCTTGGGAATTGGCGGGGTCTCCATGTTGAGCAGCTCCAGCGACGACATCTTCCCGCTGGCACCGAGCTCCCCCAGCCGTTGCACCACCGAGTCGAGGTCGTCGCAATCGAGCTCGTAGATAGCGATGAATGGGCCTTTTCCGTCGGTGGGCGCGAACCGGCGCGCAGAGACGATGCCGTCCACCGAGCAGATCTCGGCCAGATGGGTGTCGTTGTACCACTTGTGGTAGTCCTCGACGCGGTCCGGCGACACCGGCATCGACTCCAGGTAGATGATCCCTTTAGGCATGCGCCCACTCCTCCTCATCGCTTCGCTCTGCATCGTCGTCGGCGGTGGGCATGCTTACCTCTCCATTTCGGTTGGGCTGCAGTTCGATTGACTGAACGTCATGCGCCCGACCACGGCTTCACCTTGAGGAAGCCACCGGCGTCGACGCGCAACTGCTGGCCGGTGATGTAGCGCGCAGCATCCGAGGCCAGGAATAGCACGGCCTCACTGATGTCCTCGGGTTCGACATAAGGCACCGGCATCGCCTGCACCAGCGGGAAAACCGGTTCGGCGTCTTCTCGAGTCGGGTTCTTCAGGTCCGGCCGGAAGGCCCGGTACATCGGCGCGCTGTGCAGCATGTCGGTGTTGACGTTCGTCGGGTGTACTGCATTCATCCGGATGGAGAACTTGGCCAGTGCCAGCGCAAAATCGTTGACATAGTGTGCGGCAGCTATTTTCGCGAACGCATATCCTGCGCCGCCGGGACCGCCGTCGATGCCGGTGGTGTTCATCGACGACATGAAGGCCGCGTTGGATCCGATCACGATGATCGAGGCCCCGGCCTGCAGGTGTTTAAGGCTGGAATGCACGAGGTTGAGCACGCCGACCAGATCGACGTCCACCGCGTCGGCGAAGGCCTGCGGCGGCAGGCCCGCGGTCAGCGGACAGATTCCTGCGTTGGCGATCACGATGTCGAGGTGACCCAACTCCGCGACGCCCCGGTCGATCGCCGCGGACAGGGCGGCGCGGTCGCGGACGTCGGCGATTTCGGTGAAGACGCGCTGGCCCTCTTTCTCAACGAGCCGGGCGGTTTCGTCGAGGTCCTCCGGACGGGCTAGCGGGTACTCGTTCGTTTCGATGTCCGCGCACAGGTCCACCGCGATGATGTCGGCGCCCTCGGCGGCGAGCATTCGGGCGTGAGAGCGGCCCTGACCACGCGCGGCTCCGCTGACCACAGCTACCTTGCCCGTCACTCTGCCCATCGCCGGTCCTTTCTCAGCACTGTTAAAGACGAACCACACTGGGGCTCAGGATTTTTCACGCGAGTGCCGGGAAAACCAAATGCGGCGCTGACCCGGCCATGGGTTGGGGCCGGACGAGCGTTGGACTCCATCGCATCTCTTCCAGGACGCTGCGTCGTTGCAGTACAGGCTGACAAATACCTATAGTATCTATACTACCTAAAATAGAAAAGACACCGAAAAGAGTGGGCAAATGTCAGGGGTGCTCAGTGGTGTCCGGGTCGTCGAGCTGGCTTCCTGGACGTACGTCCCTGCTGCCGGTGTCGCCCTGGCGGACTGGGGCGCCGAGGTCATCAAGGTGGAGAGCGTCGTCGGTGATCCTGGCCGGGCGCTGGTGGTCGGAGGGTTCACCCGGCAAGCTGCACGTGCCGATGCCGACTTCATCCTAGAGCTGAGCAACCGCGGAAAGCGAAGCATCGCTTTAGATCTCAAGAGTGAGACCGGTCGGCAATTCTTCGGCCGACTACTGGCCGACGCCGACGTGCTGCTCACCAACTGGCTCCCGGCGGTGCTCGAGCGGGCACGTCTGACGGTCGAGGACATCCGCGCGTTCAACCCGAACATCATCATCGCCCGCGGAACCGGGTTGGGTGTGCGCGGCCCCGACCGCGACCGCGGCGGCTTTGACGCCGCCACCTATTTGGCCCGCGGCGGAGTCGCCTACACGCTGACGCCGTTCGGCACCGAGAATCCCGCCGTGCAAGGTCCGGCCTTCGGCGACCTACAGGCCGGAATCACCCTGGCCGGCGGAGTCTGCGCAGCACTGTTCCACCGCGAGCGCACCGGGGAGCCGACGATCGTGGATTCGTCGCTACTGGCCCAGGCGATGTGGAGCATCGCGCCGTCGATCTCGGTCGCCGACCTCTTCGGCATCGACGGCATCCCGGGAGCGCCGCCGGGGCTGGCGATGAACCCGCTGGTCAACCGCTACAAGACCAAGGATGACCGGTGGATCCAGTTGGTGTTTCTGCAGCCGGACAAGTTCTGGGCGGGATTCTGTGAGCGGATCGGGCTGCCGGAACTGGCCACCGATGAGCGCTTCGTACCGTCGTCGAATCTGGTCGCCAACGCCGCCGAGGCGACCGCCCTGATCGGCGCCAAGTTCGCCGAGAACGACCTGGAACACTGGCGCCAAGCACTGGCCGACGAACCCGGCGTGTGGGCGCCGCTGGCCACACCCCGTGAGACGCTCAACGACCCGCAAAGCAAACCCAACGGCTACCTGATCACCAACGTCGACGACCAGGGCGTCGAGTACGTAATGGTGGCTGCGCCAGTGCAGTTCGATGAAACGCCACCTGGTCCGGGGCGCGCGCCCGAACACGGGCAACACACCGAGGAGATTCTGCTCGAACTCGGCTTCGACTGGGACGACATCGCCAAGGCCAAAGACAGCGGAGCGATCCTGTAGCCTGCCCCTCGAACGCGAATCTTGTGGAGGGGAATTTGATGACCGCCGGCGTCGAGCAGTTGGAGTTTCAGGCCGAGGCGCGACAACTGCTGGACTTGATGGTCCACTCGGTCTACTCCGACAAGGATTCATTTCTGCGGGAGCTGATCTCGAACGCCTCCGATGCGCTGGACAAGCTGCGGATCGAAGCGTTCCGTAATAAAGACCTGGACCCAAATATCACTGACACGTCCGATCTGCACATCGAGATCGAGGCAGACAAGGACGCTCGCACCCTGACCATTCGCGACAACGGCATTGGCATGACGCGCGCCGAGGTCGTCGATTTGATCGGCACCCTGGCCAAGTCGGGCACCGCCGAGCTGCGCCAGCAGTTGCGCGAAGCCAAGACCGCCAAAAACACAGCGGTGTCCGAAGAACTGATCGGCCAATTCGGTATCGGCTTCTACTCCACGTTCATGGTGGCCGACAAGGTCGAGCTGCTCACACATAAGGCCGGCGAGAGCGAGGCGACCAAGTGGGAGTCCAGCGGCGACGGCACGTACACGATCGCCGCGGTCGAGGGTGCTGCCCAGGGAACGTCGGTCACGCTGCACCTCAAGCCAGAAGACACCGAGGACGCACTGCACGACTACACCTCGGAGTGGAAGATCAGGACGCTGGTCAAGAAGTACTCCGACTTCATCGCCTGGCCCATCCGGATGGAGGTGGAGACAAGGACCCCTGCTTCCGAGGAAGGCGGGGAAGAGACCATCACACTGGAGACCGCGACCCTCAACTCGATGAAGGCGCTGTGGGCCAGGCCCAAAGACGAGGTCTCTGAGGAAGAGTACAAGGAGTTCTACAAGCACATCGCCCATGCCTGGGACGATCCGCTCGAGGTCATCTCGATGAAGGCCGAGGGCACCTTCGAGTACCAGGCCCTGCTCTTCATCCCGTCCCGCGCCCCATTCGACTTATACGAACCGGGGGCGAACATCGGTGTCCAGTTGTACGTCAAGCGCGTCTTCATCATGGGCGATTGCGAAGAGCTCATGCCCAGATATCTGCGCTTCATCAAGGGCGTCGTCGACGCACAGGATCTGTCGCTGAACGTTTCCCGCGAGATCCTGCAGCAGGATCGACAGATCAACGCGATCCGGCGTCGTTTGACCAAGAAGGTCCTATCAACGATCAAGGATCTGCAGTCCGAGCGGCCGGAGGATTACCGCACGTTCTGGGGCCAGTTCGGGAAGGTCTTGAAAGAAGGCCTGATGCGGGACTTCGACAACCAGGAGACGTTGCTGCAAATCTCCTCGTTCGCTTCGACCCACAGCGACGACGAACTCACCACCCTCACCGACTATGTCGAACGGATGAAGGACGGCCAGCAGCAGATCTTCTACGCCACTGGAGAGTCACGTCAGCAGATCCTCAACTCACCGCACCTGGAAGCATTCAAGGCCAAGGGTTACGAGGTGCTGCTACTCACCGACACCGTCGACGAGATCTGGCTGGGGTCGGTGACCGAGTTCGACGGCAAACCACTGCAGTCGGTGGCCAAGGGCGAGGTGGACCTCGACACCGAGGAAGAGAAGACGGCCCACGAGGCCGAGCGCAAAGAGCGCGAGAAGGATTTCGCCGACCTGCTTACCTGGCTGACGGAGACCCTGAGCGAGCACGTCAAGGAAGTGCGGCTGTCTACCCGACTGACGCAGTCGCCGGCCTGCCTGATCACCGACGCCTTCGGCATCACCCCGACGCTCGCCCGCATGTACCGGGCCTCCGGCCAAGACGTTCCGGTCGAGAAGCGGACGTTGGAAATCAACCCGAACCATCCACTGGTCACCGGCTTGCAGCAAGCACACAAAGACCGCGCCGATGACCCATCGGTCGCTGAGACCGCCGAATTACTGTATGGCACAGCACTTCTCGCCGAAGGCGACACACCTGAGAATCCGGCACGGTTCGCCGAGTTGCTCGCGGGTAGGTTGGCTCGCACGGTATAGCGGCGAGACGGCGGGTGGTTAGTTGCCGTGCCGCACCTGGCTGAACGGCACACCACGGTCGGCGGCGTACTCGCGGGGGAAGTTCAGCACGCGCTCGCCGATGACGTTGCGGGCCAACTCGCTGGTGCCCCCGCCGATGCAAACGGTTTGCCGGGACAGGTAGCGCAGGCCGATCTGCAGGCCCTCCCCTTCTGCGCCGACGACCCCGGCCGTTCCGGTGATTGCCAGCCCGGCATCCATCTCCAGGGTGACCGTCTCGGCGTGGAAAAGGCGGAGCAGGGTTCCGGCGGCCGGCGGCAGGATGCCGTCGCGGACGCTGCGGTAAACATGGTCGCCCAGTTGGTCGCTGACCGCCCGGTGCACTAATGCCCGTCCGGCTATCTGTTGTACCCGCTCGTTGTCGGCCTGCCCGATCGTCTCGGCCAACCGCGCATAGTTCACCGGCGTCGTTCGGCCGCCCTCACTGCCACTGCCGCTGGCGAATTCCGAACTCCCGCCCACCGCGCGGCGCTCGTGGTAGAGCTGGCGTGAGGCGACCGTCCATCCGTCGTTGACTTCGCCGACGACAGCGTCGGCGCCGACGTCGACACCATCGAGGAACTCTTCACAAAACTCCGTCGACCCGTTCAGCTGAGTGATGCGCCGCAACGTGATTCCCGGGTGCTTGATCGGCACCAAGAACATGGTCAGGCCATCATGCTTGGGCACATCCCAATTGGTGCGGGCCAGGCACAGGCCGTAGTCGGCCGCGAATGCGCTGGTGCTCCACGTCTTTGCGCCGTTGATAACCCAATGCTCACCATCCCGCTCGGCCCGGGTGATCACGCCGGCGAGATCCGATCCGCCGCTGGGCTCGGACAACAACTGAACCAGCACCTCGTCACCCCGCAACGCGGCGGCGATGTGCTGACGCTTTTGTTCTTCGCTACCCGTGTCGAGCAGCGTCGCGCAGCAGATGGTGAACGTCGGTGTGTTGAGGATCAGCGGCATCTCATAGCTGTGGCTCTCCTCGTCGAATGCCCGCTGACACTCGTAGTCCAGTCCCAGCCCGCCGTACTCGGGGGGAAAGCAGATGCCGGCGAATCCGCCTTCATACAACCGCTTTTGCAGCTCGCGAGCCCGCTGCCAACAGCGTTCCTCGTCGCGATGGGCGGCCGGCGGATGCGCGGGGTCAATCGGTGGCATGTTGTCAGCCAGCCAGGCTCTCGCCCGGGCACGGAACTCGTCGATGCTTTCGACGCCGGTGGATGCCACCGTGTCGGTCCCGGACGCCTTGGATGCCGTAGCCATCAAGCAGACCTCGGGGCTGGGTTTCCGGTCTCCTGCCACTGGTACACCCGCAGGTTGTGCTCTTCGGGCGTGCCAAACATGGCCCGGTACAGCGCAACCCGCCGCAAGTACACGTGCAGATCGTGTTCCCAGGTGACGCCGATTCCACCGTGCATCTGCACACAGCCCTGGACGATTTCAGGCGACATTTCCCCGACGTACGACTTGGCGATGCTGGCCGACAAACCGGCGTCGGACGAACGGGCGGCCACGGCCGCCACCGCTGCGGCCGTCGTGGCCCGGCATGCCTCCAACCACATCTTCATATCTGCGAAGCGGTGTTTGAGTGCTTGGTAGGACGCCAGCGGGCGGCCAAAGGTGTGCCGGTCCAACGCCCAAGCGACGGTGAAGTCGAAAACTGTTTGCAGAATGCCGATTACTTCGGCGCACTGCAGCACCTGCGCGACGTGGCTTTGATGATCGATGAGTTCGGTGGTCTCGGCGGCGCTACCGACGGCCGCGCTGTGCTCGACGTCCACGCCGTCGAAATGCACGCGGGCGTATTGCTTGACCAGATCGACCGATTGCTGCGGCTCGATCTGAACCCCCGCGGCGTTGGTGGGCACCAGGAACTGGCGCACGCCGTCGTCACCTCGTGCCACCACAAGCAGCAGACCGCTCTGGGCACCCGCCTCCACACGATCTTTGACACCGTCGATGCGGTAGCCGGTACCGGTCTCGGTGAAGGTCACCGACGGCTCGTGGGGCGCCCAGCCCTGCCCCGGCTCGTAGACCGCCCAAGACGCCACCATTTCGCCGGAGATCAGCGACTGGATCGTGGCCACATGGGACTGTCGCTCAGCGCAGTCCACCAGCCCCGCGAGCACCGTGCTGACCGGGTACAGCGGCCCCGGCGCCACCGTCTTTCCGAGCTGTTCGGCGACCATCGCCAGATCGGCGACACCGTCGCCCGAGACGCTGCCGCCGCCCAGTTCCTCGGGCACCAACAAGGCCGTCCAGCCCAGCTCAGCGGCCCGCTGCCACCAGGTCTGGTCGAACGAGACACCCGCCGCGTGCAGCTCCCGCACCCGGCTCAGCGGAACCTCTTTTTGGAGAAAAGCTTGGGTGGTGGAGGCGAAGAGTATCTTTTCGGGGGAATCGACGGCAGTCATGATGTTGTTGGCTACGGCCTTCCCGTCCGATTCGATCCCAGTCGGGGTTCACTGGTGCCTTCGATGGTAGCAATGAGCAATACAGTAAGAGATACCGGAGTTCAGTCGATAATGACGTCGAGAAGCTGTAATCGCCATGGCTGAGGCGGGCGAACGGCCGCAGGATTCCGCCAAGGCCAAGGCCGACGCGACCGCGTTGGCCGAGCAAGCCGAGGCTGAAGCCGCTGAGGCAGAAGCGCTGGCTGCGGCGGCGCGCGCCCGCGCTCGCGCCATCAAATTGCGGCGTGAGGCGCAAGCACAGGCAGAGCAGAACGCCGACGAGACCACCGCGGTCGTCGAAGCCGCAGACGCCACCGCGGAGGCGCCCGAGACGCCCGAACCGGCCAAGGCCGCAGAGTCACCCGCGGCGCCAACCGAGGCAACCCGCCGGCGATTGCGGGTGCCGAACGTGTCCGGGTTATCCAAGCCGCTCACCGCGGCCGCCATCGTCGCCATCTGCGGTCTGCTTGGAACTAGCGGATGGATGCTGTGGCATCACCACACCGTGCAGGCGGAACGGCAGCGATCCGCAGCGTTCATCGCTGCCGCCAAGCAAGGCGTAATCAACCTGACGTCGCTGGACTTCAACAAGGCCAAGGAAGATGTCCAGCGGGTACTCGACAGTGCCACCGGCGAATTCCGGGACGACTTCCAGCGTCGCGCCGACGATTTCACATCGGTGGTGAAAGATTCCAAAGCGGTCACCGAAGGGTCGGTGGTGGCCAGCGCGGTTGAGTCGATGAGTAATGACTCCGCCGTTGTCCTGATCTTGGCCAACGAACGCGTCACCAATTCGGCTGGCGCCAAAGACGATCTACGGGCTTTTCGGTTCCGGGTTTCAGTGGTCCACGACGGCGATCAACTGAAGATGTCGAAAGTTGAGTTCGTGTTATGAGCACCGACGACAAGACCGAGCAGCAGGCGGTCGAGGGCGCGTCCGATCTGGAGCCCAGCGACGGGGTAGAGATCGACAAGACCGCGGACGCCGCCGAGGAAGCGCAGCAGGACGACGAGACGACCGCGCCTGACACGCCCTCGTCCCTCGGTGACGAGGTCGCACAGCGCCGCGTCAAAATTGTCCCGGTCGTTCTCGTCGTGCTGCTCCTGCTGTCCAGCGCGCTGGCGGCGTGGTTGTACGTCACCCAGTACCGGCCCGATGAGCAGACCGATGCTCAGACCGTCCATGCGGTGACCACCGCCGCACAGGAAGGCATGACCGCGCTGCTGTCCTACAAGTCGGAAACTCTGGACCAGGACGTGACCGCAGCAAAATCCCATCTCACCGGTAATTTCCTGAACGACTACGAGAAGCGCATCCGGGAAGTCGTGGCGCCGGCGGTTAAGGGAAAGGATGTGGTGACCGTTGCTCAGGTCATTGGCGCCGGGGTCTCCGAATTGCACCCGGATTCGGCGGTCGTGCTGGTCTACATCAACGAGGCCACCACCAGCAAAGACCGGCCCGATCCGGCGATGGCGGCGAGCAGCGTGCTGGTGTCGCTGACCAAGGTGCACGGCAAGTGGCTGATCACCAAGTTCCAGCCGGTCTAGCGCGAGCCCACGCACAGCGATAGCTGCACGCTCGGGGTGGCGCGGCCGCTAGATAGCGAACGAGCGGCGAAGCACCTGAGCGTGCAACGCGGCGCTTTCCCGGGAGACAACCCACTCCGGCACCGCTGAATCGAACCCGTGGAACGTGGCCGCAACAACGTGCAATTCGGTGTGAACATAGTTGTGCAGCAGCCGGTTGGCGTAGTCGATGGCTTCGTCGCGACACGGGTCGATCTCTGCGCAACTGATGAACGCCGGCGGCAACCCTTCCAAGTTCGCCCGGTGGGCCGGTACCTGTTGAGCCGTTGCGGCGCTGTGCCCGAGGTAATGGCCCCACGCGCGGCTTACGGCCGGGCCGTTGAGTCCCGGCGTGCGCTGGAATTCCCGTCGCGACGGCGTCGCGTCGCAGTCGAGCATCGGCTGGTGCAGCACCTGAGCCAGGATCGGCGGACCCTCGTGGTCGAACATGCGCTGGGCCAAGGCAGCGACCAGCGCCGCGCCCGCGTCCCGGCCCATCACCACCACGCGAGTGCCGTCCGCGCCGAGGCGGGCGCTGTTCTCGACGGCGTAGCGAAACGCCGCTTCGACGTCATCGAGTGCTGCCGGGCCCGGATGCTCCGGCGCCAGCCGGTAGTCGACCGACACGACAAGGCAGCCGGCCGCGCGGGCCAGGTCCACGCAGTGCGGATGGTCGGTATCAAGATTTCCAGTCACGAAGCCGCCGCCGTGGGCATATAGCGCCAGCGGTGCTGCCGACTTGGTCAAACCGCGGTAGAGCCGCAGGCCAAGCCGCCGACCCCCCGGTCCGGTGATGGCGCGGTCTTCGATCTCGACGCTGCCGGTGTCGACGGCCGCCGCGCGCTCGGCAGCCAGCCGATCGGCACGCTCGCGCTCGGCGGGAAGTGACTCCGCACGGAATTCGACGATGTCCAGGCTGCCTGCGGCGTCGCGCAGCGCCGGGTCGATTCGGCCAATTCCTCTGGGCCCTGCGGGCCGATTCGGCTGCACGCGATCAGTCTCGGTCGTCATGCCGTCTCATCTTTCCGGCGTCTTGAACGATCGTCAGCCAAACCGTCGTCAAGGTAGACCTGTGACTCCATGTGGTGAAAGATGCGGTACTTCTCGCCGCGCGCCACCACCAGCCAGGTGATCCAACTGCTGCCGCTGTGCTCGACGTCGGATTCCCGTCCGGTGAACCTCCATCGGCTGAACACGACGCAACGCGCGAAGCCGTCGGCCAGCAGATCGGCCGACCGCAGCTCTGACGACACCGACGCGCGCTTGAGGCGCCCGGCGACCCGTGCCCAGTGTCGGTCGAGTTCGTCGGCGCCGATCAGCGGCATCGCGTACTCGTCCCCGATATACACCGGTTGCGGCGTGTCGTCTTCCCAGAGGTCGGCGAGCCCCGCGAAATCGAGGGCCGACCATTTTGTGTCGTATTCATCGACCAGCACACTCAGCCTGGCGGCCCACCCGGTCAATGCCTCACTCGAAACTGACACCGACCGGGGGGCTGCTCCCCGGGCAGGGCTTTCACCGTCGCTGGCAGCCCGTACAACGCCGTCGCGTTGCCGCGCATGATTCGCTCCCGGTGCGCCGCAGGGAAACGGTTGATCGCATAGGCCGGCGAGTCATAACTCCAGTGCGGGTAGTCCGTCGAGAACATCAGGTTGTCGCCGAGGTCCATCATTTCCAGATACTCGCGGAACTGTCTTACGTCGGTGTCTTCCAGCGGCTGGGTGGTGAACCGGACATGTTCGCGGACATACTCCGAGGGCCGGCGACGGACGTGCGGCAGGTCGGCACGGCGGGCTTCCCAGATCCGGTCCATCCGCGACATCACCGGCATCGCCCAGGTGAAGCCGCCCTCGATGAATACCACCCGCAGATCGGGGTGCCGGTCGAATGCGCCGTCGAACACCAGGCTCATCAAATGCGACACGTAGAGCAGCGGCCAAGCGGCAAAGAAATCGTGCCAGTGCGCGGGATTGCCGACCGGGTAGACCGGAATCAGCTCGAACGGCGTCTGCCCCATCAAGTGGGTCGCCACCGGGAGGCCGTTTCGAGACGCAGCCGCGTAAAGCGGATCGAAATGTGGGTTGCCGAAAGGGATTCCACGAGTTTGCGGCGTCATCAACACCTGCGCCATGTAGGAGTGTCCGGCCCACCGCTCGACTTCGCGCGCCGCCTGCTCAGGTACCTGCGCGCTGACGCTGATCGAACCGCGCCAGCGACCGTGCGCGTTGTTGTGATCCAGCCAGACGTCGGCGAGCCAGTCGTTGTAGGTGGATTTCAGCACATGCTCGGCCTGCGGCAGCTGCGCGTCGCACATCGGCTCCAGTGACGCGATGCTGACGCCGGCGTCGACCAGCAATTGTTTGGCCGCATAGTCGGGATCGCTACCGGCGAAACCGCCATCGGGCGGGGCCGCGTCGACCCGCAGGGAATTGGTCTTGTATGAGTCCGGGGTGTCGTAAAAATGCGGTACTGGGTTGACCGCGTTTCCGGTCGGCCAGATCTTGTCGACCCAGTCGGCGGGCGCATATGACTTGAGCACCTCTGGCGAGACGGGTAGCGGGTGGACGTCGGTGTCGACGATGGCGACCGCGATCTCGGTCTGCGGTTCGACGCGTTCGATCGTGGTCATCGGGCTGTCTCCTTCTCCCCAAGCCCCTTATTTGCTCCAAGCCCCTTTACTGCAAGCCCGTAGAGCTCGCTGGCGTTTTGCCACAACACCTTGTCGCATTGTGCAGCGTCGAGACCCGAGGCCGCCACGTCTGGCGGCGACGTCGACCAGTGCGGGTAGCTCGATCCATACATCAGCAGGTCGGCCTTGCCGGTGAAGTCCATCCAGCGCTGCGTCTGACCGGTGTCGGTCGGCCCGTCGAACGCGGACGAACAAAACCGCACATGCGCGGGTAGGTACTCGCTGGGATAGCGGTCGACCCAGGGCGTTTGGTACCGCATCGACAGCCAGAACGTGTCCAGCCGCCACATCAGCGGGGTGAGGATGTCATAGCCGCCGTCGGCGAAAACAAATTTCAGGCTCGGATGCCTGCCGAAAACGCCTTCGACGATGAGCGTCGCAAGGTGGACGAAGTAGTTCAGCGGCATGAAGGCCGCGTAGCCGGGGTAAGTGTGCGCATGGCCGGCGAACGTCGGCGGATAGTCGACACCGTTGCCACCGTTGATGTGCACCGCAACCGGCAACCCGTAGGCGGCGGCGGTCTCCCAGATCGGCTCGAACTGTGGTTTGCCGTATGGCTCGCGGGACTGCATCGGAACGCCGACCTGTACCAGCTTGGGATGTGCGGCCAGGCGCTCGATCTCGGCGACCGCACCTTTGGGGTCCTCGGGGTTGACCCGGATGCTGCCGCGGAATCGGTCGGCGGTGTCTGGCTCCAGCCATCGGTCCAACAGCCAGTCGTTGACCGCCGCACAGATTCGGCTGTTGAGCAGATAGTCGGCAATGTTGCCGCGGGTCAACGGGTTCAAGATGGCGTACTGCACCCCGGCGTCGTCAAAGAGATGACGGGCGACGGTTTCCGGATCAGACCCTGGGTAGTGCTCTCCGTAGAGGTCTTGGCGATAGTCGCCGCCCGGGGCTTGATACCACTGCTGTTCGACGTCGGGGATCGCCCGTAATTGGTGGGCGGCGGGGAGGTAACGCCGGATTTCGGCGTTGGAGCCGAAATGCGGCTGAACATTACTGTCGATAACCGGGCCGACCGTAGTACTCATGCTGTCACGTACACTTCGCCGTCGCTGACGTCGACTTGGTAGGTGCGGATTCGTCGCTGCGGGTCAGCGATATTGCATCCGGTGGTGATGTCGAATTCCCAATTGTGCCAAGGGCACCGAACGATCTGCCCGTCGCGGGTGCGCCGCAGCCCGTCCGGCGCGTCACGGTCGACTTCGTTGGTTCCGCCGGTGTAGCCCAGACACAGTGGCGCACCCTCGTGAGAGCAGTAGTTGACGATGGCGTGCAAAGACCCCTGCACGTTGTAGACGCCCACGCCGAACTTCCCGACGTCGACCAGCTTCATCGCGCCCGGCGGCAACTCGTCGAGGGAGCACACCAAGCGGCGTTTCAACACGGCCGGATCACCGCCTCCCTAACGATCATGCAGGTCAATACTGTCCCTGTTACGGTAACCACCACAAGCCGTTGGGCTTCGTTGCTATTTATATTATGATAGCGAAATTCCACGGTTGCTCAGAAGGGAGCGCTGAATGACGCTCAGCACCGACCCCGACGGCCAACCCGTCACTCTCGACTTCACCGGCGAAACCAGCCCCTATCCGTTCTTCGAATACATGAGGCACATCGATCCGGTCTGGCACGGCTCGTTGATGGACCACACGCAGATGCCCGAGGAACTGCGGCCGGACGACGAGTGGGTTTTGTTCGGCTACGACGGCGTGTTCCAGGCTTTCCGCGACGACCGGATCTTCACCTCCGCCGAATACGACAAGACCATCGGTTTGGTGATGGGCCACACCATCTTGGCGATGGGCGGCAAAGAGCACCACGATCACCGCAGCTTGGTGGCCAAGGCATTTCGCGCCACCGCGCTGGAACGCTGGGAACCGTCGGTTATCGGGCCGGTGTGCGATCAGCTGATCGATGAGATCAAGAGCGACGGACACGCCGACCTGGTGAAGGCGCTGACGTTCGAGTTTCCGACCCGGATCATCTCCGTGTTGCTCGGACTGCCCCCTGAAGATCTCGACTTGTTCCGGCGGCTGTCGCTTGACCTCATTTCGATCCCGACCGACATCATGGCGGGGCTGAACGCGGCGAACGAGTTGCATGGCTATTTCCTCGACCAGGTCGAACAGCGGCGCCGCAAAGCAACCAACGACATCATCGGCGACCTGGTCGCCGCCGAAATCGACGGCGAGAAGCTCACCGACGAAGCCATCATCTCGTTTCTCCGTCTGCTGCTGCCCGCCGGATTGGAGACCACCTACCGCTCGTCGGGCAACCTGTTGTACCTGTTGCTCACCCACCCCGAACAGTTGGCGATGATCTACCGGGACCGCTCACTGATACCCGCCGCCATCGAAGAGGGCCTGCGGGTGGAAACCCCGCTCACAATGGTCATGCGGACCACCACCGAGGATGTCGAAATAGGTGGCAAGACAATCCCGGCCAACGCACAGATCGACATGTGTATAGGCTCGGCCAACCGCGACGAGCACCGCTGGACCGACTCCAAC
Source organism: Mycobacterium sp. (assembly GCF_049280035.1). Lineage (GTDB taxonomy): Bacteria > Actinomycetota > Actinomycetes > Mycobacteriales > Mycobacteriaceae > Mycobacterium. The sequence continues at coordinate 24,839 of NZ_JBAPPI010000211.1, forward strand.
ACGTTCGACATCTGCCGCCCGCGCCAAGCACACATCGCGTTCGCCGGCGGCATCCACATGTGTCTCGGAATGCACTTGGCGCGGTTGGAAACCCAGGTGATGCTGAACAGCTTGCTCGACCGGGTCGCGAACTTGGCCCTGGAGACCGACGACGGAACCGGAGACGACGCGAGAATCGTCGGCCTCACCTTCCGGTCGCCCAACAAGCTTCCGGTCACCTTTACCCCGGTGTCATGAAAAGCCGGGCGGCGATTCTGCATGATGTCGGCGGCCCGTGGTCCGTTGAGGAATTCGAGCTAGACCCGCCGCGCGCCGGCGAAGTTCTCGTCCAGATGGCCGCCGCCGGGCTGTGCCACTCCGACGACCACATCCTCAAGGGCGACATGGCGGCGCCCAACGAAGTCCTTAGGGCAATGGGACTGCCGACGATGTTTCCCACCATCGGCGGCCACGAGGGATCCGGCATCGTGCGCGAAGTCGGCGACGGCGTCACCGATTTCGAGCCCGGCGACCATGTGGTGATGTCGTTCGTCGCGGTCTGCGGCCAATGTCGCTGGTGTGCAACCGGTATGGAATACCTGTGCGATGAGGGCATCGGAACGCTGACCCCGGGGATGCCGACCGACGGCACCTTTCGCCACCACACCGCCGAGGGCAAAGATCTCGGCCATCTGGCGAAGGTCGGTGCCTTTGCCCAACACACTGTGGTGTCAACGAACTCGCTTGTGAAGATCGAGCGGCACCTGCCCCTCGCGCCGAGCGCGCTGCTCTCGTGCGCCATTCCGACCGGATACGGTTCGGTCGCGAACCGCTCCAATATGCGGGCGGGCGACACCGTCGTGGTCGTCGGCGTCGGCGGCATCGGGACCGGTGCGATCCAGGGTGCGCGAATCAACGGCGCCGCGCAGATCATCGCCGTCGACCCGGTGGAGTTCAAGCAGAAATCGGCGATGAAATTCGGTGCCACCCACAGCGCCGCGACGGCATCCGAGGCGCTCGACCTTGTCAGTGGTTTGACCTACGGGGTGATGGCCGACGCCGTCGTGGTCTCGCCGTCTCTGGTCACCCCCGAGGACGTGCGCGATGCGGTGAAGATGACCCGCAAGGGCGGGACCTGCGTGCTGACCGGCATGACCTCGCAGTTGACCCATTCAGTCAAGATCGACCTGCAGGATTTCATCCTGATGAACAAGACGCTGGCCGGCACCGTATTCGGCTCTTGCAACCCAAAGTCGGACATCTTCCGGCTGGCCAGGCTTTATGAGACCGGGCAACTGCTGCTCGACGAGATGATCACCAGACGATACCGGCTCGACGACATCAACGATGCCTACACAGACCTGCTCAACGGTGAAATCGTGCGTGGTGTCATCGATTTCGGCGCGGCGTGACCGCCCCGCGTAATCGCTGCGTCTGACCGTACGCGTCGATTGGGCTGTGCAGCGCGAGGCCACCGTCGGCGTGCACGACCTGGCCTGTCACCCAAGGTAATTCGAGGACACCAATGATGACAGCAGCCACATCGGCGGCTTCTCCGAGGCGTCCCAATGCGGTGCGCTCACACAACCCCTCCACCCAGCCGGGAAGTTGCTCCGGTTCGCCCAGCATCGGTGTCCGGGTGACGCCGGGCCCGACGGCGTTCACCCGGATGCCGTAGCTGCCCCACTCCACAGCTGCGACCCTGACCAGCATGTTCAACCCCGCTTTGGACACGCAGTAGGCGCCCATGTCCCGGTCGGCGACCGTTCCGCTGATGCTGGAAACCACAACGATCGATCCACCGGCTTCCGCGTCGATCATCGCCTGAGCCGCGGCCCGAATGGTCAGCCAGGTGCCGGTGAGGTTTACCGCAAGCACCCGCTGCCACTGCTCAACCGACTCCGCCAGCAACGTGCCTGACGCGCCGATGCCCGCACAGGCCACCACCCGCGTGGGCACACCATGCTCGTCCACGGTGTGGCTCATTGCCGCCGTAACCGCGTCCGGATCGCTGATGTCGCAATCGATGTCGCCGCCGGCTTGGTCCCACACCACGACGTCGTGACCCACATCGCGCAACCGGCCGGCGACTTCTCGCCCGATACCCGACGCACCGCCCGTCACTAGGCTGCTCATGCCGGCGCGCCGATCAACTCAATTAGTACGCCGTCGGGTGCGGTGATGACCGCCATCGGTACCGTCGCGCCGGCCGGTGCGGGCACACTGATGCGACGCACGTCGTCGGTGAAACCCAAAGCGGCCAAGCCGGACAGCGTCGCATCGACGTCACGCTGCAGCGAGAGCAGGAAGAATCCGTGCCGGGGGTGCGGCGTCGGGGCCGCCGCGTCGTCAGCTCCCTCGAAGACCACGAGTTCGACGATCCCGGTGTCCGGGTTTTGCGGATCGCCCAGGAATATCGACCGCAGCTGATCGGAGTGAGCCCCGAAGAGCTTCGGCCAGTCACCGCGGAACGTGTGGTCGAACAGCTCGGTGAATCCCAGCCCGTCTCGCCAGAATCTCAACGACCGGTCGACATCGGCGGTGCAGATTGCCGCATGATGAACACCCAACACAGGCCTGCTCCCGCATCCTCAGCGCGCAAAAGTCACGATGGTGCGAGTCTAGGAGTAGAGCCGACGCGCGGAGCGAGGATTCGAGCCGCTAGGTCAGGGCGCCAGCTGGAATTGGAAGTCCACAGTCTTTGACATCCCGGATGGATTGCCGCAGGCGGGCTGAATACCGGTTTCTTGGATCGTGCCCGTGAGGGTGTTCGGGTCCAACGTGCGGTGGGCAGCAATGGCGTTGGGAACCCTGGTACCGTCCGGGCATTCTGCCTCATCGGTGGTGTCCATCACCCATTGGCCATTCACCAAATTATACTGCCCCAACGGCGGTCCGCCGGGGGAGTGAGCTGCTGAGATGCATCCGTCACCGCAGGGAGTGAAGTACCAGTCGTTGGTGACCGGATGACCCTCGATCATGAGCGGCTGACCGGTTTTTGCGTTTATCTGAGTCCCTATGTAGTGGCCGTTCGTCTCGAAGTCAGCGGGAAACGGTGCAGGGCCGGGCGGTCCCCATGCGCCGGCGGGAGCGGCTAGTCCGAGAGCAAGACCGGCGAGAAAACCGGTTGCGGTGATGCACCGTGCGACAGCCATGACCTTAATTCCTCCTACGAAGCCGTAAAGGATATCCCTACCGGTGGGTCTATCACGGGAGATCCTCAGATTGGTAGTTATTTGGCATTTCTGCCTGACGGTGTTCCTGATCAAGGGCCTGTGTTTGCCCACTGTTAACCATATTCAGTGGAATTGATAGCGAACCGGGAGGTGTTTGAGTCCACCGACGAAGGTGGTTGCGGTGTGTTGCGGAGCCCCGGTCAACTCAATGGATTTCACCCGCGGCAACAGCTCGGTGAAAAAGCTGTTGACCTCCATGCGGGCCAGCGCTGCCCCCAGGCAGAAGTGCACACCACAGCCGAATGCCAAGTGTTTGTTCGGATCGCGGCCAACGTCGAAGCGGAACGGATCGGTGAAGACATCCTCGTCGCGATTCGCCGAAACGTAGGACAACAGCACCGACTCCCCTGCCGCGATCGGAACGCCGCGCACGGTGGTGTCTTCGGCGGCGGTGCGCATGAATTCCTTGACCGGGGTGACCCATCGGATCATCTCTTCAGTGGCCAGCGGCATCAGGTCGAGATTGTCTCGCAACCGGTCCAGCTGGTCCGGGTTCTCGACGAGCGCATGCAGGCCGCCGGAGATCGTCGCGCTGGTGGTGTCGTGGCCGGCGGTTGCGACGATGAGGTAATAGGACACCGTGTCGATGTCGGACAGCGGCTCACCGTCGATGCGGGCGTTGGCTATAGCGGATGCGAGGTCGTCGGTCGGGTCTGCACGACGCGCGGCGGTGACGCCATTGAAGTACTGAAACATGTCGAGCAACGCTGGCAGCTGATCCTCGTTGGAGCTGCCGCGTTTGAACTCGCTGTCGTCGCTGCCGAATAGCTCCTGGGTGAGCTTGAGCATTCGGGGAAAGTCTGACTCGGGGATCCCCAACAGCGACATGATCACGTAGAGCGGGTAATTGACCGCGACCTCCTGGACGAAATCGCATTCGGGGCCCACCGCCATCATCTTGTCGACGTAAATCTTGGCCAGCTCATCGACGCGAACCTTCAGCGCTCGCATCGCCTTTGGAAGAAACCAGTCCGCGCCGATTGCCCGTACCACCCGATGCTGGGGGTCGTCCAGGTGGATCAGTGTGCGCACACCGGCGGCGGCCTGCAGCTCGTCGCCCTCCGTCGTCGTCAGGACCGGGCGGGGCCAGTTGCTGAACAGTACGTTGTCGCGCTCGATGTCCATGATGTCGGCATGCTTGGTAATCGCCCAGAACGGCCGGTAATTCGGCACCTCGACCCAGGACACCGGGGCGTTGGCACGCAGATGAGCCAGCGCCGCATGCAACTTCGGCTCGTCGGCATACGCCAGCGGATCGGCCAGGACCTTGGCAGCTTCATCCATCGTCGGCGTGCTCATCGGCAGCTCCTTGCTGACGCAACTCTTGTAGTACGGCGGTGATCGTGGTCTTGGAAGCGGTGCGCGGAAACGACGGCATGACCCGGTCGATGACGCCGTCGCAGCGATCTTGGAGCGCAGCTGCGAGCGCGTCGTACGTCGCGACGACCGCGAAGGCGTCCAGGATCTCGTCGTCAATCAGCGCGCCCATGGCATCCCATTCGCCCTGCAGTGAAAGTCGATGTAGCTCCGTCGCGACGTCCCCCCAACCGTGCAGTTCGAGGACCTTGCGGTAGGCCGGCGTTGACCCGTAGAAGGCAATTTGCTTGCGGACACCGGCCGCACCGAGCGTCAATTCGGCCTCATCGCTGCCGGTCACCACGAACACCGGGCAGGCCACCTGGAATTTGCGCCGATCGCGGCCAGAACTCCGCAGGCCACGATGCACCGCAGGCAACGTCACCTCATGCAAATAGCGCCGGGTGGTGAACGCATGGGCCAGTAGGCCGTCGGCGACCTCGCCGCACATCTCGGTCATCGATTCGCCGACTGCGGCGATGAAGATCTTGGGCACCGAAAACGGTTGCGGCTCAGGGGTGAACATCGGCGTCATCAGCTTGTGCGTGTAGAACTCGCCCTCGAACCGCAGCCTGGTGCCGTCCTTCCATGCCGACCAGATCGCGTGCAGCGCTTGCACGAACTCGCGCATCCGGGCCACCGGATGACTCCAGGGCATACTGAAGCGCTTCTCGATGTGCGGCTTGATCTGGGTGCCCAGGCCAAGGATGAAGCGGCCCTGCGAGTAGGTCTGCAGGTCCCAACCGAGGTTGGCGACGATCATGGGGTTGCGCGCGAACGCCACCGCGATACTGGTGCCGAGTTCGAGTCGCGTGGTGTGTTCAGCGGCCAGCAGCAGCGGCAGAAACGGATCGTGGTTGATTTCGCCGGTCCAGCAGGCGTCGTAGCCCTGTTGCTCGAGGGCGCCCGCCAACTCCGGCACGCGGGCGAGGTCGGTGAAAATGCCGCCGTCGACCTTGAGGCCCGACGCAATGGTGGCGGTCATCCGCGCGCGCTCCCCCGCAGCTGGGAGCACTCAGGCGTCATACTTGAAAAGCTACAGTAAGCTATTCGGTAGGGTCAACGTCGACTCCGGCGTGGCGCAAAAGCCCTGCGACATCAGCTACTTCATCGGGATGCGGGCGTTGTCCCAGGTCAGGATTCTGCCGTCCGGCACGAAGCGCAGAAACACCTGCTTGGCGTAGTAGGCCTGAGCCGCCGCCGGCAAGCTGGCAGTAGGCGGGCGAAACGCCGCGTACTTGTCGTTGACAGCAGCCTCGATTCGGGACATGGTCGGGGCATCCTCGACCACTTGGACATGTCCGGTGAGATGGACGGCGCGTAGCTCGGTGTACCGCTCCCCCGACTCGACCAGGAAAGACGCCCGTGGATCATGCCGGACGCGGGTGATTTTCTTGGTGCCAGCCGGGGTCATCATCGCGATGCTGCGATCGTCGACCACAAACCACACCGGCAACGCAATCGGCATACCGTCGCGGCGAAGGGTTGTCAGAATTCCGGTATGCGCCGATTCGACGGCTTCCCATGCCTCGTCCACCGTCAGCCGGATCGTCATCGCGCCACTCCGTCTCCGTGTCGTCATGCGGCCGGTGGCCGTCCTCCTCCCGCAGACGCTACAGTAAGCACTTCAGTACGTGACGGCCGACGAGTGAGGACATGGCCATGACGAACTCCGCCGACTGGCAGGAAACGCTCGACGACCTCGACCGTCGCCGCCAGCGCACCCGGGCGCTGGGCGGTGCGGAGCGGCTTGCCAAACACCGCGGCAAGGGCAAGCTCGATGCGCGGGCACGGATCGACCACCTCCTAGACCCGGGGACATTTCGCGAAATCGGCACCATGGTCGGCGGTGAGATCGCCGCCGACGGGATCATCGTCGGCTCCGGCTTGATCAACGGCTCTCCGGTGATGCTCGGTGCCGAGGACTTCACCACGATGGCCGGCAGCATCGGGCCGGGCGGCAACTCCAAGCGCTACCGGATCGCCGAACTGGCGCTGCGCGACAAGATTCCGCTAGTGATGCTGCTCGAAGGCGCCGGCTTTCGTCCCACCGGCGGACACTATGGGCGCAGCCCGACCGACCTGCTCGCCCAGGCGCAGTGCTCAGGTCGGGTGCCGACCGTCGCCGCGGTCCTGGGCCCGTCGGCCGGACACGGCGCATTGGTGGCCCCGGTGTGTGACTTCCGGATCATGAGCCGGCAAGGCGCCATCTTCACCGCCGGGCCTCCTGTGGTCAAAGAGTCGACCGGAGAAGACATCTCGAAGGAGGACCTCGGCGGACCGGATGTCGCACTGCCCAGCGGGGTGATCCATAACGTCGCCGAGGACGACGAAACCGTGCTGGACGACGTCCGCCGCTACCTGTCATACTTCCCGCCCAGCGCGTGGTCGTACCCGTCGTCGCTGCCGCCCGACGACACAAGCGAACCGCGGCAGACACCGGAGCTGCTCGACATCGTCTCCCGCGACAACCGCCGCATCTACGACATCCGCGCCGTGCTCGACGTGATCTTCGACCGACCCGACTGGTTCGAGGTGCAGCCGCAGTTCGGCAAGGCGATCATCTGCGCGCTGGCTCATCTGGGCGGCCACCCGGTCGCGGTGGTGGCCAACCAGCCGCAGGTGCTGGCCGGCTCCATCGATGCCGACGCCGCAGACAAGGCGGCGCACTTCATCATGGTGGCCGATTCGTTCCACCTGCCGATCGTCTTTCTCGCCGACAATCCGGGCATGCTGCCCGGCAGCCGGTCCGAGCGCAGCGGCGTATTGCGTGCCGGGGCGCGCATGTTTGCCGCCCAGACCGCGGTCACCACGTTGAAGCTGCACCTCACCCTGCGCAAGGCGTATGGGTTCGGCTCGATGGTGATGTCGCTGCTGAGTTTCGACCACCAGGTCGCGACCCTCGCCTACCCCGGCGCGACGATGGGCGCGATGAGCGCGGCAGCGCTGAGCAAGGCATCGCACGCGGGCGAGGACCTCTCGGCCAAGCTGCGCGATGCCGAGCTGCAAGCGTCCTACCGGTCGGCCGAACACATGGGCTTCGACGAACTCATCGATCCCCGCGAAACCCGTGACGCGCTGCGGGCTTCCCTGCAACGAGGCCTGTCGAGTCGGCAAGCCGCCGCCGAGCCGGTCAGCCGGACCGTCATCATGCCCTGAGGGTCAGCAGACGTAATTCTCGCCGCTCGCGCGTACCGTCACGTCGCTGATGTTGATTCCCCACGGCTGGTCAATGACATGTACCACCGCGTTTGCCAGGTCATCGGGAGTGATCAGCCAGTACTCCACTGAGTCCACGTCCGTCTGCTCGGGTCGAAGGGCTCCGGTCTGCAAGTTGCCGGCATTCTCGAGGAACTGGGCGCCTTTCTGCCCGACGATGCCGATGATCGCCGCTTCGTTGACGACCCCGCCGGCGAGATTGGTTCCAAGGACACCGGTCGGCTTGACCGTGGTCACCTTGATCCTGCCTTGGGCCTCGACCCGCAACGAATCCGAGATCACATCGACTGCCGCCTTGGTCGCGCTGTAGACACCGGAGCCTTCGGTCCCGGCGTTGCCGTAGATGGACGAAATGTTGACGACCTGGCCGCGGCCCTGCGTGATCATCGTGTCGTAGAAGGCTGAGATGCCGTTCACGACACCTTTGATGTTGATATCGATTGCCTTGTGCCATTTCTCCCATGCGCGTTCGTGATCGGCAAAGAACGCCAGCGGCATCACGCCGGCGTTGTTCACCATCACGTCGATGCGACCGTAAGTGTCGACGGCGTGTTGGCCCGCCGCCTGGACCTGGGCCATGTCGGCGACGTCCGCGATATGGGTGGTCCCTTCGAAGCCAGCGGCCCGGATGCCTTCGAAGACCTCGTTCAAGCCTTCGACGTTGACGTCCACGCCGACCACGTTCGCGCCACCGGCGGCACACTTTTCCGAAATCAGCCTGCCGAACCCGCTTGCTGCGCCGGTCACGATAATGACCTTTTCCTTTACGTACTTCAGGTACTCCGACATAGCTTTTCTTATCAGGTCGCTGGATAGGCCGCGACGATGGGCTCGAGCTCATCGGGCGTGGCGCCGTGCATGATCACCGCGTCGGCGCCGTAGCCGAATTCCTTGCGGATGCGAGCCACGCACTGCTCGGCCGACCCGGTGGCCGACGGTTCCAGCCATTCGTCGGGAATCAACGTGGCGATGTGTTCGATCTGCTCGTGGCTGGCCTTGTGATCGATCCCGCCGGCGATCGACGTCACCACGGAGTCCTCCCGAAAGCGTTGCAGCACGGCAGGATCCCAGTCGTTAGTCCGCACCATCAGGTCGCCGTAGCCCTGTAGATAGGTGGCCAGCCGTGCGACGGTTTTCTTCAGCCGCAGCTGTTCGGGAAGGTGATCACCTACCGTCGCGAAGCACGACCACACCCGTACGCTATCCGGGTCACGGCCCGCTTCTTCCGCGGCTGCTTTGACGGTTTTGACGCAGCGCTGCAACGTCTCCGGGGTGAAGTAGATGTGCAGGATGACGTCGTCGAAAACGCGGCCGCCGAGCGCAAGCGTGTTGGGCGCGAAAGCCACCAGCGCCAGTCGGATGTCTTCGTTGAAATCGGGGTCGAGAAACAGAATGGGGTACTGACCCATCGGCCCGTCGTGGTTGACGATCACCTCGCCGCGCCACAGCCGGCGCATGACCTGGGCCCAATCCTCCATCTGTGCAGTCGTCACCGCAGGGATGCCGAATGCCCCGTAGATCGCGGCGATGCCGCGGCCGATACCCAAAGTGAACCGGCCGCCGGAAAGCCGATGCATGGTGGTCGCCCACGATCCGGTGATCAGCGGGTGACGGGTGTTGTGATTGGTTGCCGCAGTGGCGATCTGCATCCGGCTAGTCACCGCGCACGCGGCACCGACCAAAGACGACGCTTCTTTGACGTTCCAGCGCTCGGAGATGAACGCGGTCCCGAAGCCCAACTCCTCGCCGCGGCGAGCCTCGTCCATCAAGGTTGCCGGGCCCTCGCCGCCGGCCCCAGCCAGCAGGTAGTAGCCCAATTCGTCAAGCGTGCGATCGCTCAATTGACAACTCCTTGCAGGAATCGTTCGGTGACCTTTTGCACCCGCCGGGAGAACACGTGCCCGACATGGCCGCCGTCATACCAGTACAACTGGCCGGCCCAACGTTCCTGCAATGCGATTGCCGGCTCGCGCATCGCCATCCGGTCATGCCACGCCCCCACGATGAGCCGCCGCTGCGGCGGTGGTGCCGGATCAACGGCCAGCGGATCGATCACGGAGGTCAGCCTCGAGACCACCGAGGACTGCAGCAGCTCCCGGTATCCGTCGCGTGAAGAACCCCACCGCCCGAGGTGTCGCGCGATCATCGCGTTCAGCCCAAGAATCGGGGTGTACAGCGCAACCGCGTCGACCCGCCTCTCCAGGTGGGAGACCAGCGCGGCCACCGGGGTGCCCATCGAAATCCCCGACACCACAACGGCGGTGGCCTGCGACTGAGCCCAGCGCACCACGGCGCGCACCTCCGACACCGCACGCATCATGCCGGCCACATTGCCCAGTGGATCCATGTCCGGGTAGACCGGCCACTGGCCGCGTCGGGAACCGTGGCCGGGTTGCACGGGCATCGCGACGTTGAATCCCAGCCCGCGATGCACTCGGTCGATCCGCGAAAACAATATGTCGTCGGCGCGTCCCTGGCCGGCGCCGTGCACCCATATCAGCCACGGCCTCGGGCCGTCGCGGTGCTGGAGCAGGTGAACAACCGCCCGCGCCGGGCCACCCAAACCGTCGGCTTCCAGTGTCTTCGGTAGCGCCGGGTCATGTTCGAATGTCATCCGCTCGTAGACCAGCCCGCCTATGCGCTGGCGTCGTACCGCCTGCACCCGCAACGGTTGTGGTTCGGCATGCGCCCGGTCGATACCCAGGGCCGACAATTCTTCGGCCGCCGCTTCGCAAGCACTCAACGGCCGCAACGCCGCTGGGCCACCACCCAGCAACGAAAACCCGGACAGCACAAGTTCGTCCAGCATCACCTCGCCGAACTGACGCACGCCACGTGGCGACACCGGGACCCACCCGGTCGATTCGTTGAGACCGGCTACCGTACGCGGTAAAACCATGCCCAGCTCGCGGGCCAGGTCGCGAGTGAGGCCAAGACTGCGCGTCGCCAATGACATGCCGCTCACCTAAGCCAACTTAAAACCGGTGTATGCGCTGACCGCGATTTCGTCGCAGCGGCGTCGGTATTCGGGGATTCCGCCGGTATAGTCCATGCTTTCGATGTCACAGCGAGCGCCGGGGTAACGATTATATGGCCAAGTGCCGCCGACGTTTTCGGTCATTTCCAGCACGCGGGTCCGCGGTCCAAGCTGCCACAGCCGACGCCGCGCATACAGGCCGGACAAACCGGCGCCGATGACCAGCACGTCGAACGACGCGTCGGCTTCAGTCGGCATCGCTACCGGTTATCTTCAGGATGGTTCGGGTCAGATGCAGGGTTTTGATCCGCCAGGTGCCGTCCTGCTTCTCGTAGGTCTCGCGGTAGTGACCGGCCCCGTGTAACTCCTGCCCGCCGCCGAAGATGACCCAGTCTTCCATCGCCCAGATGCCGGTTGCGGTGATGGGTGAAGTGAGGGTGATCTCGGGGGTGTGGCAATGGTGCATGGTGGCGGCGTTCTCCAGGCTGGCCATCACAGTTGGCACGAAGTTGTCGACGCCTTCGACTGGCGCTGCCGTCTTCGGATCGGCCCCGCCGGTGGAAACCGCCATGTCCAGCTTGACCACTACATCGGGGGTGAACACGCTGCGCCAGGACTCGACGTCCTTGGCGTCGAGAAAGCGGCAGTAACGCGCCTTCAACTGCCGAATCGCTTCAAGATCGTCAGCCACCCTGTTACGCCTCCTCAACCTGAAATCTATACTGTAACGAATTTAGTATCAGTGGACTACAGGAGGCGCCGAGGCTACCTATCGGAGTGCGTTGGAGTCCGGCGCCGTCGTCGCGCCGTGGTCCAACTCGTCGAAGATGACCTACGTCGACTACCGCGACGTCGCCGACGTGGCTGCATTGGCTTTCGCCGAGTCACGGCTGTCGCGCGGCACTTTCGAGCTCGCGACCGGCGGTATGATCGATCGGGTCGAGATCGCCGAGCTGATGAGTCGGGTAGCGGGACGCCCACCGCGGGCCGAGGATCCGGACGACGTCCCCCCGGGACCCGAGGGCTTAGCCACGATGTTCGCCGATTACGACCAGCACGGATTTCACGGGGGCAATTCGCTTGTCCTGCAAGCAATTCTGCATCGAGAACCGCGCTCAGTCGCGACCTGATTTGCCGAGCTCGCACGGTAAGGCCCAAGAGGGTTATGGTGTGGGATTGACATGTGCGTCGCAGTTCCGCCGAAATAGGGAACATTGATGCGCCCACTGGGAGGAGAAATCGCCTTGGGTGATGACGAGGTGCGGGGCGCGCTGCGGCGCCACTGGGAAGCCTCTGATACCAACGACTTTGCGACGGAACACCAAATCTACCGAGCTGATGCAATTCTTGACTATCCGCAATCGGGCGAGCGAATCCGCAGTCGAGCCAACATCCAGGCATCGCGCGCTGCCCAGCCGAACACGAAACGCTTCACCGTGCGACGCATGCTTGGCGGCGGCGATCTTTGGGTCAGCGAACTCGTTATGACGTATGACGAGCAACCGTATTACGTGGTCAGCATCATGGAATTTGAGCGTGGGGAGGTGGTCCACGAGACGCAGTACTTCAGCGATCCATTCGAGCCGGGGCCATCTCGGGCTCAATGGGTCGAACGAATGGAATGAGCGGCGAGGGTTAGCGCCGTCACCAGTTCGCCGCTAGGTGTTCAAGTCGCCAGTGCCGGTACCGGGGCGAGGTGGCCACGTCGTACAGCGTCCAGAGCGGCTGCACTGTGTCGTGGTGCTCTGGGTCCTGCCCCGAATCATCCGTGTCAAAGGGTGCGAAAACGATTTCGCCTGCCCAGTGCAGCCGTATCGCGCCGTCGGGCCAGCGCTTGAAAATGGTCAGCAGCGGTAAAGGCTGGCCGTCAGCACCGTCGTTGCCGTAGTCACGGCGAAAATTGCAATTCGCCCCCGACAACACCCCGATGTGTCGCCACCCCCTCTCCTGCGCGAACGCCGCTACCTGCTCGATCGGGGCCTTTGCAACGATCGCCAAATTGCCACCCAAACCGTCGAGCTGGGCAATCACGCCATCCCACATGTCGATCAGCGGGGTGCACGATGGGCACGGTCCCTCGTCAATGGGCAGTTCCGAGCCGATACCGCTTGTCGGCCTGGGCCGATCATCCCCGCAGAGACGCGGGAACATGTAGTGGTAGAGCATCAGTGTGTCGTAACCGCCGAAGAGCTCGGACAAGCGCACCGTCGTGGCGGCGCCGTCGTCGCCGATTCGGTCGAACACATAGTCTTCGAGGATCTCGCCGCCAGGCGGTAGTGATCTCCGCTGTGCCGCGACGGCCTCCATTTCCCGCTGGAGATCGACCTCCCGTTGAAACAGCGCATCGCGCGCTTCGCGATACTCTTGCGACTCGTTCGGAAAGTCTCGACTGTGCGCTGCGAAGGTGCCGCCGCTCATGGTCGCAGCACCAACTTGCCGCGGGTGTGTCGCATTTCGACGCCGAGGATGTCGACGCCGCCGTACGAACCGAACTGCACTGCTGTACGCATAAGCGCAACAGTAGTAATTTTGCATGATATGTCAATCAATTACTCTACAGCGATCGGCCGTGTGGATCGCGCCTCCGATCGCACCCATGACTGAACGGATCGGTCTTCTGGACGCCGTCGCACAATGGGCCAACGGCCGGGAGCAGTCCTGTGGGGGACTGACTTCCGGCCGTTGATCGATCACCACCGGTTTGGGTGGTGACGCTGTCATTCAGTTGCTCGGGCCTGCGCCGACCTCGCCTGCGGTTTGCTGTGCGGTCGCTTGAACGGGGGCGCCCAACTGGCGGGCAGCGAAGTCGGCTGCCTGGTCGGCCATTCCGTTGTCCTTGTAGGAACTGTGCGCGGCCCGGTTAAGGCCACCGGGGAAGCACACCGGGTCGCCGGTAGCACACAGCTGAAGGGTTTTCGCTGTGTAGAGGCCGCCGATGGTGATGGGTGGTGCGTTGTGGTCGACCAGGTTTAGAAACCAGCTATCCGGTGTTCCGAACAGGACCACTGCCGCGACGTGCGGGGCGATCGCAGCGGCCATGGGGCCGGTGATACCGGCCGGCAGGGCGAATCCGGCCGGAATGGCGTCGGTGATGGTGTAGCCGGCTACTGCCGCGCCCTGCGAGTAACCCCCGAGCACGATCTTGGTGGTCGGGCAGCTCGTCGCGGTCGCCTGAATCTTGCTGTTGGCGTCGACGATCCCGTCGGCCGCCCGCCCGAAGTCCAACGACGAAGGGTAGTTCACCGCATACACGTCGACTGTCTTTCCCGGCAGGCGGGCATTGAGCGCGTCGACGAACGCTTGGCCGGTCCCGCCAACACCGGGTGCCTCAAGCGTGCCGCGGGCGAACACGACTTCGACGCTGGGACAAGAGTCATCGGCCGCAAACGCCTGTGCCGGCGCGACGAGCGAGCCGACGAGGATCGCGGCCACAGCGAGCGCGGCGAAAATCGCGGATAGCGCCAGCCGGACGGTCGACCTGCCCATGCTGACTACCAGGGGTGTGATGTAGCTCATGATTTGGGTCCCTTCCTTGTTCGCGCCCGCCGTCACTTCAATGTTTAAGTGGCAACCTGCCCGCTACAAGTCGGATCCCGGATCTGCGATTCCGGGAAACCTAGTGATATACGCCACTTGGGGAGGGCGGATCGCCGAGGAGGCGCAGCGCGCTATGCCTCGCCGCTAGTGAAGTCTTTTGGGCTCAAGGGATCAGACTTACAGGCCAGGCCGCGTGCCGGTGGTCTGACCACTTCCACTGCCTGCGCTGCTCGACCCCTGTTTCCTTTGTCTGCGGCCAGCATATGTCAAGTTAACCAATTAAGTGAGCCGGATATTTGCGGTTCAATGATGAAGTTACAGTGGGACTGTGAGCACCGCGCGTGAGACTCGCTGG
>NZ_JBAPPI010000212.1:0-2466 GCF_049280035.1 Mycobacterium sp.
CCCCGGGTGTTGTGCACCGACACGCTGCGAGTGGTGCGGGTACGCGGCGCTGATGAGGACGAGATTGCGGATCCTTCTGCGGCGTGGGACGCCGCTGCACAACTGCTGCAGGAGAAACGAGGCTTGCGTGTCGGCTGGCACCCGGTTGCCGGAGTGCCGGACGTCGAAGCACTGGTCGGCCCGACGCACGATCCGCTGGCCTCGGCTGTACTGGCCGAGGCCCGCCGGGCTGATCTGGATTTGATCTCCGTGGAGATCGACGACCTTGGCGAGTTGCGGCCCGCGTTCGATGAGCTGCGGGCCGCGGCCAACGAATCGATCGACGATGCGCTCGTCGCGGCGCTAAGCGATCTGCAACAGTCGGGTCACACCGTCGCGGTGCTGTCTTCAGCTGCTGCACAAGCCCTTTCGTCGGCCGACGTCGGGCTGGGTGTGATGCCCAACTCGGACGCCGAGCCACCGCCCTGGACGGCGGATCTGATACTGAGTGACCTCGCCGGCGCCTGGCGACTGCTGCATGCGGTCCCCGCAGCCAAAACAGCAAGCCGGCGTGGGATCGAGATATCGACCGGCGCGACGGCGTTGGGTTCGCTGCTGATGGTGCCCGGCGTGCGCGGCCGAGGGCCCGGCCCGGTGACGACGGGCGCGGCAGCGGGACTGCTGTCCGGCTACTTACTGGCCCGCCGAGTGGTTCGCGCACCGACTCCGTTGCCGGCCCCGATCCACGAATGGCACGCAATGTCGGTCGAGCAGGTTCGCAAGATGTTACCGCCGCCGGAGTCCCAGGAATCGACGGCGCCGCACCATGGTCTGCTGGCCACCAGGGCAATGGAAACCGCTTATCGCGGGGCCGAGCTGACCGGACGACCGCGGCGAGCGGTCTGGCAGTTCGTCAAGGCGGTGCAAGCCGAATTGTCCGACCCGCTGACCCCAGTACTGGCTCTCGGCTCGGCAGCCAGCGCGATATTGGGTTCGCCGGTCGATGCGGTCCTGGTCGGTTCGGTGCTCACCGGAAACTCGGTGCTCGCGGCCAGCCAGCGCCTACGTGCCGAAAGCCGGCTGAACGAGCTGCTGGCTCAACAGATTCCGCCCGCCCGCAAAGTGACAGTCGGTCCCGACGGCGAGCCGGTGTACACCGAGGTTGTTGCGGCACAGCTGCTGCCCGGCGATGTGATCGAGATACGCACCCACGAGGTGATCCCCGCCGATGCCCGGCTGATCGAGGAAGACGACCTCGAGGTCGACGAATCGACGCTCACCGGTGAGTCGCTGCCGGTAGAAAAACAGGTCGACGCCACACCGGGCGCCGAACTGGCCGAGCGTCGCTGCATGCTGTTCGCCGGCACCACGATCGTCGCGGGCACCGCGGTGGCGCTGGTGACCGCCGTCGGCGCCGACACCCAGGCGCGTCGCGCCGCCGAGCTCGCATCCGGTGAACTGCCGGACGTCGGGCTGCAGCACCAGCTCAGCAAGCTCACCAACCAGGCATTCCCGGTCAGCACGGCCGGCGGCGCCCTGGTCAGCCTACTGGGCCTGTTGCGTCGTCGAGGGTTGCGCGAAGCCGTCGCCAGTGGGATCGCGATCACGGTGGCCGCGGTCCCGGAAGGCATGCCGCTGGTGGCGACGCTCGCACAAGCCGCGTCGGCGAGACGCCTGACCGAGTACGGCGCGCTGGTGCGCATCCCCCGGTCGGTCGAGGCGCTCGGGCGCGTCGACGTCGTTTGCTTCGACAAGACCGGGACGCTGTCCGAAAACCGGCTGCGGGTGGCGCAGGTGCACCCCCTCGCCGGCTACTCCCGCGACGACGTGTTGCGCTTTGCGGCGCACGCAGCCCCGGACGCCAACGGCGGCCCGCAGGTGCACGCCACTGACCGGGCCATCATCGAGGCGGCGCTGGCGGTTGATGCCTCCAACGGCTCGCGAGCCACCGAAGCCGACGCCCACCTACCGTTCCGGTCCGGCAGGTCGTTCTCGGCGTCGGTGTCCGACGACGAGCTGACCGTCAAAGGCGCACCCGAAGTGGTGCTCGCGGCTTGCCAGGACGTCGGCCCGGAGATCGATGGCACAGTGCGTCAGCTGGCAGCCGAAGGGCTGCGGGTGATCGCCGTCGCGCGGCGCCGGCTCAGCCCGCAACAGGCCAAGCTGGTGGCCGACGACGAAGACGCCATCGCGGATCTGGCCGACGGCGAGCTGTCACTGGCGGGCTTCCTCGGGTTATCCGACACTCCGCGAGCCGAAGCCCCTGCTCTGCTCAAGGCCCTGTCCGAGCGCGAGGTCGGCATCCGGTTGATCACCGGCGATCACCCGATCACGGCCACCGCGATCGCGCGGGAAATGGGCATGCCGGTGACCTCCGAGCAGGTCATCAGCGGTGCCGAGTGGGATGCACTGTCGCGCAAAGACCAGGAACACGCCGTCACCGAGCGGGTGATCTTCGCCCGGATGTCACCGGAGAACAAGGTGCAG
>NZ_JBAPPI010000213.1:0-2207 GCF_049280035.1 Mycobacterium sp.
CGGACCCATCCCGAACCCGGAAGCTAAGCCTGCCAGCGCCGATGATACTACCCAACCCGGGTGGAAAAGTAGGACACCGCCGAACACACACAAAAAAGGGCACCCCACAAAGGTGCCCTTTTTTACACCAACACGCACTAATCGAAAAGCGTCAGATTCCCCGATTTCACGTTTTTCTCCATTTCGAGCAGTGACCGTTTCCGATCGAGGCCTCCGCCGTATCCGGTAAGGCTTCCGCTTGCACCGATTACACGATGGCACGGGACGATAATGGCGATCGGATTGTGGCCATTTGCCAACCCGACGGCGCGAGCGGCGCCGACTGCGCCGATCTGTTCCGCGACCTGTCCATACGATCGGGTTTCCCCATACGGAATGGTCAGCAGCGCATGCCACACACGCCGCTGAAACTCGCTACCCGCCAGGCTGAGCTCGAGGTCGAAATCGGTGAGCTGGCCGGCGAAATACGCCTGGAGCTGGTTGACCGCATCCGGAAAGGCCCGGTCATCGGGCACCCAATCAGTGCGGTCCGGCTCGTAGGTTTGGTCCAGCATGCGCAGGTTGGTCAGCACCCGGCCGCGCCCGGCCAACGCCAACGGACCGACCGGGCTGTCAATGGTGCGGTAGTGGATCAAGCGACCTCCTTGGAAGGCCATTGGTTCACTGGATGCCCCAGCGTGGTCCACAGATGCTGCGTGGCGTACGAGCGCCAAGGGCGCCACGGGCGGCTTCGTGCAATCAGTGCCTGCTGAGCGGTCGGGAAGCCCAATTGCTCAGCAGCTAACCGCAATCCGAGGTCGCTGGCGGGAAGGGCGTCGGGGTCGCCCAGGCCGCGCATGGCGATCACCTCTGCGGTCCACGGTCCGATGCCGGGCAGGGCCAGCAACTGCTGGCGGGCCGCGTCCCAGTCGCAACCGGTGTCGAGGACAACACTGCCGTCGGCCAGCCCGGCGATTAGGGCGGTCACCGTCCGCCGGCGTGCCTCCGGGACCGCGAGATGGGCCGGATCGATGTCGACGAGCTGCTGGACCGACGGAAAGGTGTGCGTCAGTGCACCGTCGGCGTCGTGGACCGGCTGGCCGTATGCGACGACCAGCCTGCTCGCGTGGGTCCGTGCGGCCTTGGTCGATACCTGCTGACCCAGCACCGCCCGTACGGCGAGTTCGGCCTCATCGACGGTGCGGGGTATCCGTTGCCCGGGTCCATTGGCTACTACCGGGGCCAGCGCCGGATCAGATTGCAATACCTCGATCACCGCCTCCGGATCGGCATCGAGGTCTAAGAGCCGCCGGCAACGCGAGATTGCGGTCGTCAGGTCGCGAAAGTCATCGAGCACCAGCAGGCATCGGACATGATCGGGCGCGGGTGTCAGGCTGACAATGCCGTTTCCGAATGGCAGCCGAAGAGTGCGCCGATACCTGCCGTCGCGCACCTCCTCGCATCCAGGTACCACGCCGGCGGCCAGATGACCGAAGACACCGTCGTAGGCGAACGGAACCCGCACCGGCAGGCGCAGCGACACCGTCCCGGGTGAGGCACCGCCGTCGCGCCCGAACCGCGCGGCAGCTCGTTTTCGCAGCTGCGTCGGAGTGCTGTCGCATACCGAGCGCAGCGTGTCATTAAACTGGCGGATGCTGGAAAAGCCTGCGGCAAAGGCGATATCGCCGAATGGCAGATCTGTTGTCTCGATCAGTACCCGCGCGGTTTGCGTGCGCTGCGCGCGGGCCAAGGCCAGCGGGCCGGCACCGGTCTCGGCCTGCAACAGCCGCTCGAGCTGCCGTGTGGTGTAGCCGAGGCGGGTGGCCAGCCCGGTGACACCGTCGCGGTCCACCGTGCCGTCGGCGATCAGCCGCATGGCCCGGGCGACGAGGTCGCCGCGGATGTTCCACTCGGGCGAACCGGGCGACGCGTCCGGGCGGCAGCGCTTGCACGCGCGAAAGCCGGCACGTTGTGCGGCCGCCGCGGTCGGATAAAACCCGACGTTGCGAGCGAACGGTGGCCGGACCGGACAGCTGGGGCGGCAATATATCCCGGTGGTCAGCACCGCGGTGACGAACCAGCCGTCGAACCGAGCGTCCTTTGATTGCACGGCCCGATAGCAGCGGTCGAAGTCTGCATGCACGGTTTGACAATTACACCCGACCACTGACAATACTGGCGGAAAACCGACATCGTCGTGGCTGACCGCGATTACCGCGACCTACTGG
>NZ_JBAPPI010000214.1:0-6216 GCF_049280035.1 Mycobacterium sp.
TACCCGAACGTCACGATCACGACCGCGTCCACCGGGTCGGGCGCCGGGATCTCCCAGGCAATTGCCAGGGCGGTCGACATCGGCGCCTCCGGCGCCTACCTGTCGGAGGGTCAGCTTTCCGCGCACAAGGGGCTGATGAATATCGCCTTGGCCATATCCGCCGAGGAGGTCCACTACAACGTGCCCGGCGTCAGCGAGCACCTCAAGCTGAACGGCAAGGTGCTGGCAGCCATGTATGAAGGCACGATCAAAACCTGGAATGATCCGCAGATCGCCGCGCTCAACCCCGGAGTGAATTTGCCGGCCATCCCGGTGGTTCCGCTACACCGCTCCGACGGGTCCGGCGATTCTTTCGTGTTCACCCAGTACCTGTCGAAACAAGACCCCGACGGCTGGGGTAAGTCGCCGGGCTTTGGTACCACCGTCGACTTCCCCGCGGTGCCGGGCGCGCTCGGTGAGAACGGCGCCGGTGGCATGGTGACCGGCTGCGCTCAGACTCCCGGGTGCGTCGCCTACATCGGCATCAGCTATCTCGACCAGGCCAGCCAGAAGGGACTTGGCGTGGCCGAGCTGGGCAATGCCTCCGGCAAGTACCTGCTGCCGGACGCCCAAAGTATCCAGGCTGAGGCCACCGGGTTCGCCTCGCAGACCCCGGCAAACCAGGTGATCTCACTGATCAACGGACCAGCGGCCAACGGGTACCCGATCGTCAACTACGAGTACGCCGTTGTCTACGGCAGCCAGAAGGATGCCGCTACCGCTCAGACGCTGCAGGCATTTCTGCACTGGGTGGTGACCGAAGGTAGCGGCCCCTCGTTCCTGGACAAGGTTCACTTTCAACCGCTGCCATCCTCGGTGCAGAAGCAGTCAGACGTCCAAATCGCCAGCATCACAAGCTAACTGGTTGCCTTGACGGTTCCCACGCGACAGCGGGCGCCGGCCGACCCGCTAGTGGTATCCCGCATCCTGGGCCGCATCCGTGGCATGAGCCGCGGCGACCTTGCTGTCCGGTGGGCTGGTGGGGCGGGCGCGGTGATCCCGCTGCTCGCGCTGTTGTTCGTGCTGGGCACGCTGGTCATCGAGGCGCTTCCGGCGATCAGGCTAAACGGGCTGCACTTCTTTACCGCCACCGAATGGAACCCGGGAAACCTTTACGGCAGCACCGAAGACAGCAACGGTGTGCCATATCCGGTTGGCGCGTACTACGGCGCATTGCCGATGATCGTCGGCACGCTGGCGAGCTCCGCGATCGCCCTGATCATCGCTGTACCGGTGTCTGTCGGGGCGGCGTTGGCGATCGTGGAACGACTACCGAAACGCGGCGCCTCGGCCGTCGGCATGGTGCTCGAATTGCTCGCCGGGATCCCCAGTGTCGTCGTCGGCCTCTGGGGGGCAATGACTTTCGGGCCGTTCATCGCCCACCACGTCGCTCCCGTGATCGCTCGCAATATGCCGAATGTGCCGGGGCTCAATTATTTCCGCGGCGACACCGGCAACGGAGAAGGCATGTTGGTGTCTGGTCTGGTGTTGGCGGTGATGATCATTCCGATCATCGCCAGCACCTGCCGCGATCTGATCCGGCAGGTGCCGTCGCTGCCCCGCGAGGGTGCGATCGCGCTCGGCATGTCCGACTGGGAGTGTGCGCGCAGGGTGACCCTGCCGTGGGTGTCCAGCGGCATTATCGGCGCCGTCGTGCTGGGACTGGGACGCGCGCTCGGCGAGACGATGGCCGTTGCCATGGTGTCCGGCGCCGAGTTGGGTGCGATGCCAGGCAACATCTACTCGACCATGACCACCATCGCCGCAACCGTTGTGTCGCAGTTGGATTCAGCGTTAACCGACTCCACCAACTTCGCAGTGAAGACCCTTGCCGAGGCAAGTCTTGTGCTGATGGTGATCACGTTGCTGACGAATATGTTGGCTCGTGCGATGGTGCGCCGCGCGTCGGGTACCGCGCTACCGGTCGGGCGAGGTATCTGAAATGTGGTCGGTAACCTCGCGGCGCAAAACCACCAACGCGATCTGGTGGACCGGATGTTTCTGTTGTCTGGCGATGGTGATCGCACCGACGTTGTGGATGCTGATCGGGGTCGTCGGCCGTGCGTTGCCGGTGTTCCACTGGAGCGTGCTGGTCGAGGACTCTCATGGCGGCGGCGGCGGTCTTCGCAACGCCATTGTCGGTACCTTGGTCCTGGGTCTGGGGGTCATGCTGGTGGGTGGCACCGTCAGCGTGCTGGCCGGGATCTACCTATCCGAATTCGCCACCGGCAGAACGCGTTCGATTCTGCGCGGCGCCTACGAGGTACTGTCCGGCATCCCGTCCATCGTGCTCGGATACGTCGGCTACCTGGCGCTGGTGGTCTACTTCGACTGGGGGTTCTCGCTGGCGGCCGGGGTCTTGACGTTGTCGGTCTTGAGTATCCCGTACATCGCTAAGGCCACCGAGTCGGCGCTCGGTCAGGTGCCGACGGCATACCGCGAAGGGGCGACGGCGCTGGGGTTGCCGGTGGTTTGGACGCTGCGCAAGATCGTGCTTAAGACGGCATTACCCGGAATCGTCACCGGCATGCTGGTGGCGCTCGCGCTGGCGATCGGTGAGACGGCGCCGATGCTGTATACGGCCGGCTGGTCGGATTCCCTTCCGACCGGCAATCTCACTGACTCGCCGGTCGGTTACCTGACATATCCGATCTGGACGTTCTATAACTTGCCGTCGAAGTCAGCCCTGGACCTGTCCTATGACGCGGCCTTCTTGCTGATCGTGTTCTTGCTGCTGCTGATCGTCCTGGGACGGCTGATCACCTGGTTCGCGCGGCGGCATTCAGAATCGGCGTGAGCTTTGCCGGCGGCGCTCAACGCGTGGGCGGGGCAGGCCAGGGGCTGTAGTCGGCGATCAACTTCTCCTGCGGCGGTCGCTGGTCGTCGGGAACGTGCTGCAGGTTGATCCGAATCCGGTACCAGATCGAACTCGGTCCACGCATCCCATCGACTAGCACATCTGCCGGCTGCAGGCGATCCGCCGCGGCGGGGTAGCGCTCCCGCCAGGTATCCAGGGCGGCCATTGCCTCATCTTTGGTCTTGGTGCGGGCGATCTCGATGAGCGGCATCACCGACTGGCGGCGGCCCGTGCCCGCGTCGCGGCGCGCGCCTTTGGGCGCCTTCTCGGCGGGCCCGAGTTCCTCGGCGAGCGTAAGCAGTCGCTCGAGGCCGGCGGCGGTGTCGTTCATCGCGGCCCACGGATCCCCGACGTCGGCGAACCGCTTCGGCACCGTCGCGACGGTGAAGCTGGCCGGGTCGCAGCCGGCGACCTCATCCCAATACAGCGGCGTCGACACCCGCGCATCCGACGTGGCCCGCACCGAATACGCCGATGCGACCGTGCGGTCCTTGGCGTTCTGGTTGAAGTCGACGAACACGCCCTCGCGTTCTTCCTTCCACCAGCGGCTGGTCGCCAGGTGGGGGGCACGCCGCTCCACCTCCCGCGCCACCGTCTGGGCAGCCAGCCGCACTTGGCGAAAAGACCAGCCCGGCACGATGCGTGCATAGATGTGGAAGCCACGCGAACCCGACGTCTTCGGCCAAGCAGTCAGCCCGTAATCCACCAGCACGTCGCGGGCCACCGATGCGACGTCGAGAATCTGGCGCCACTGCACCCCGGGCATAGGGTCCAAATCGACGCGTAACTCGTCCGGGTGGTCGAGATCATCGGCGAGCACAGGATGCGGATTGAGGTCAACACAGCCCAGATTGATCGCCCAGGCCAGCCCGGCGGCGTCATGGATGACGGCCTCCTTGGCCGAAGTCCCGGATGCGTAGCGCAACTCGGCGACGTCCACCCAGTCCGGCCGCTTTTCCGGCGCACGCTTCTGAAAGATCGCCTCCTGCTCGATGCCCTTGACGAAGCGCTTCAGGATCATCGGGCGTCCGGCCACGCCCCGCAGAGCACCGTCGGCAACGGAGAGGTAATAGCGGATCAGGTCCAGTTTGGTAAGGCCGCCGTGCCCGCCATGAGCACCGTGACTGGGAAAGATCACCTTGTCCGGGTGGGTCACCTCGACCCGGCGTCCGCCCACGTCCAGTGCCACCGGCCCCATGGGTCGATGGTAATTCCGGCGGATTTTCAAGCCTGGCTGCGACGTACGTCACATAGGGTGGAAGCATGCCTAATCTCTTCGATATCCCCGGGCAGGCGGTAGCCAAGGTTCAGCAGTATGCCGAGCGTGGGGTAGCCGAGCTGCACTACCTCCGCAAGATCATCGAGTCGGGGGCGTTCCGGCTGGAGCCGCCGCTGAACTATGCCGCGATGGCAGCTGACATTCGGAATTGGGGCGAGATCGGCATGTTGCCGTCGTTTAATGCGCGGCGCACACCCAACCGCGCGGCGATCATCGACGACGACGGCGCGCTGACCTTCAAGGAACTCGACGAGGCCGCCAACGCGGTGGCCCACGGGCTGCTGGCCAAGGGTGTCCGCGGTGGCGACGGTGTGGCGATTCTGGCGCGCAACCACCGCTGGTTTGCCATTGCGGAATTCGGCTGTGCGCGGGTCGGGGCCCGCATCATCTTGTTGAACAGCTCGTTCTCCGGCCCGCAGATCAAAGAAGTCTCCGAGCGCGAAGACGCCAAACTGCTGATCTACGACGACGAGTACAGCAAGGACGTCAGCAAGGCCGAGCCTCCGCTGGGCAAGCTGCGCGCCCTGGCGTTTACTCCGGACGGTGACGACTCAGGCAGCACCGACGAGACGTTGGCCGACCTGGTCGCCGCCAACAGTAAGTCGCCCGCCCCCAAGGCCGGCAAGCATTCGTCGATCATCATCCTGACCAGCGGCACCACCGGTACGCCCAAGGGCGCGAACCGGAGTACCCCGCCGACGTTGGCGCCGATCGGCGGCATCTTGTCGCATGTTCCGTTCAAGGCCAACGAGGTGACTTCGTTGCCGGCACCGATGTTCCACGCACTGGGTTTCTTGCACGCCACCATCGGGATGTTTTTGGGCTCGACGCTGGTGCTGCACGGCAAGTTCAAGCCGGCTGTCGTGCTAGAAGACATCGAAAAGCACAAAGTGACAGCGGTGGTCGTGGTGCCGGTGATGTTGTCGCGGATGCTCGATGCGCTGGAGAAGATGGACAAGAAACCCGATCTGTCGAGCTTGCGGATCATCTTTGCCTCCGGATCGGCCCTCGGGGCAGACTTGGCCGAGCGGACGCTTAAGGACATCGGCCCAGTGATCTACAACATGTATGGCTCGACCGAGATCGCGTTCGCCACCATCGCCGAGCCAAAGCATCTGCAACACAACTCCTCGACGGCTGGACCGGTTGTCAAGGGTGTGAAGGTGAAGATCTTCGACGACAACGGCACGGAATTGCCGCAGGGCGAGGTGGGGCGGATCTTCGTCGGCACCACATTCCCGTTCGAGGGCTACACCGGCGGCGGCGGCAAGCAGATCATTGACGGCATGCTGTCATCCGGTGATGTCGGCTACTTCGACGAGCATGGCCTGCTCTACATCAGTGGCCGCGACGACGAGATGATCGTCTCCGGCGGCGAAAACGTCTTCCCCGCCGAAGTTGAGGATCTGATCAGCGGGCATCCCGACGTGATAGAGGCCACCGCGCTTGGCGTAGAGGACAAAGAATGGGGTCATCGGCTGCGCGCCTTCGTGGTGAAGAAGCAGAACGCCGACCTCGACGAGGACACCGTCAAACACTATGTCCGCGACCACCTGGCCAAGTACAAGGTGCCGCGCGAGGTGATCTTCCTCGACGAGTTGCCGCGTAACCCAACCGGCAAAATCCTCAAACGCGAGTTGCGTGAGCTCGAGGTCGAATAGCCGCGCGACTAGCTCAGCCGTCGAATCCGGTTGCGCCATCGAGTTGTTCGCGCAGGATGTCGAGTTGTCCGGTGTGGCGGGCAGTCTCCTCGACCATGTGCACGTAGACCCAGCGCAGCGAAACAGTCCCGAAGCGACGATGCGGCACCACATGGTCGAGCGGATACCGTGCCGCGATACGCCGGGACTGCTCGCATTGGGCTTGATATTCGCTGATCAGCGTTGGCAGTGACTCCTCGGGGAGGAACTCGAACTCCCAGGAGCGTTCGTGGGCGCGACGGTTGTCGTCGCTTCGTTCCTGCAAAAGTTGTTCGAACCAGCCGTATTCCGCCCAACGCAGGTGCTTGATCAGCCCGCCCACGTTGGTCGGCGAGGTGATG
>NZ_JBAPPI010000215.1:0-5395 GCF_049280035.1 Mycobacterium sp.
CGCCGCTGCGCGGCTGGGGGTACCCCCACCCGCTTGCGGGGGAGAGCGGCGCTATATGACCGCGCCGGTGCAGCGGCCCCAAACCGCTTGGCAGCGGCTAAGTCCCAGGATGCTGCTGGTACATCCGGTGCACGAATTGCTGCGCGAGCTGCCGTTATTGATCGGGGGACTGGTGCTCGGGTCGACCACCGGCAACCAGTCCTGGACGGTGGCGGTGCTTGCGCTCAGCGCTGTGGTGGGCGTGGCGCGCTGGTTCACTACCAGCTACCGCATCGACTCCGACCCCGAATCCGGCCAAGTGCAACTGCGGGCCGGCCTACTGAATCGCAAGGTTTTGTCGGTGCCGCGCAACCGGATTCGATCGGTGCAAACCGATGCGCGGTTGCTGCACCGGCTGATGGGGCTGGCCGTGCTGCGGGTGAGCACCGGCCAAGGTAGCGGCGGCGAGCACGGTTCTGGCGGCTTCGAGCTCAACGCTGTCAGGGTCGACCAGGTGCCGCGACTACGGGCCATACTGCTGGCCGAATCACCACAGTCGGGCGATGCGCCGACCTCGGAGCCCGCGGCGTCGAGCTCGGTGGTGGCGCGCTGGCAGCCGTCGTGGTTGCGATATGCGCCGTTGAGTCTTTCCGGGCTGCTGACCATGGCTGCCGCCGCGGGCGTGGTATATCAGAGTGGATTCGTTGGGCCGCTGCAGCATTCGCGGTTGGTTGCGTCGGGGCTGGCGGCGGCCGAGCGGCTGGGTGTGGCAGCCACCGTCGCAGTGATCGCGGCGGTGGTGCTGGTCGCTTCGGTGCTGCTGGCGGTGCTGCGGTCACTGCTCGTCTACGGCAACCTGGTGCTGCTGCGCCGGGGCGACGTCCTGCACTTGCGGCACGGTCTGCTGCGGCTGCGTGAACACACCTATGACATGAGCAGGCTGCGCGGCGGGACGCTGCGGCAGCCGCTGCTGGTGCGCGTCTTCGGCGGCGCCCGGCTGGATGCGGTGATGACCGGTGTGCATGGCGCAGGCGAGTCTTCGGTGCTGCTGCCGCCGTGTCCGGTTTCCACCGCGGAAGCGGTGTTGACCGGGCTGGTCGGGGGCCCCGAAAACGCCTGGGTCGTCGCCGGGCCGCTGCGTGGTCACGGCAGTCGGGCAGCGGCGCGGCGGTGGACGCGCGCATTGGGGGTTCCGCTGCTGACCGGTGTGGCGCTGGCGGTAGTGACTGTGCTGGTTGGGATTTCGGCGGTGCCCGCGTGGTTGTGGACGGCGTGGGTGGCGGTCACGGCGTGGTGTGCGTTGCTGGCCGCCGACCGGGTGAGCGCACTTGGGCACCGAGTCGACAGCCACTGGCTGGTGATGCGTGCCGGCAGCCTGGAACGCCGCCGCGACTGCTTGGCCACGGCGGGCATCATCGGCTGGACCGTGCGGCAGTCGCCGCTGCAACGCCGGTCTGGGGTGGCCACCCTGGTGGCGGCCACCGCCGCTGGCATCAAGCGCTATCCGCTGATCGATGTCCCGGAAAACCAGGTCTGGGCGGTCGCGGCGGAAGCCTCGCCGTGGGTGGACGACAGCATGTGGGCGATCCGCTGATTTTCGCCGAACGTGTACTGAGGGCGAAATTTTGGCCGGTGATTTATCGCCGTGGTTGCACGTTCGGCGCTAGGCGGTCAATCCGCGCACCGCTTCGATACGGGCCCTAAGCTGGTCGGAGCTGGCCGCGGCCATCGGCGGGCCGCCGCAGAGGCGCCGCAGCTCGTTGTGAATCCACCCATGCGGCTTGCCCGTTCGATGGTGTGCCACCGACACCAGGGAGTTGAGCTCGCGGCGCAGGTCGCGCAGTTGCCCGTGTCGGGTGACCGGTTCGGCCATGGCGGCGCCGTCGCGGGTGCGACGGTCTAGTTGCTCAACTTGGCGGCGCAGCAACAACTCTCGCATCTGGTTGGCGTCCAACAGGCCGGGTAGACCCAAATAGTCGGCTTCTTCGTCGCTACCTGCGGGGGTGGCGGTGCCGAACGACGAGCCGTCGAAAATCACCTGGTCCAGTTCCGCGTCGGCGCCCAACGACATGAACCCGTTCTCGGTTTCGGATGGCTCAGTCTGGCGACGCTGCGCGGCAGCCAGGTCGTCGTCCTCCCGGTGTGGCCGGCCGAGCACGTGATTGCGTTGCGCCTCAAGCTCGCTGGCCAGCTGCAGCAGCGACTGCACCGACGGCAGAAAGATGCTCGCGGTCTCGCCCGGCCGCCGCGCCCGGACGAAGCGGCCGATCGCCTGGGCGAAATACAGCGGGGTCGACGCGCTGGTGGCATACACGCCCACGGCCAGCCGCGGCACGTCGACACCCTCGGACACCATCCGCACGGCAACCAGCCAGTGGCTGGTGCCCGCGGAGAACTTCGCGATGCGATCTGACGAGCCACGGTCGTCGGAAACGACGACGGTTGGCGCCTCGCCGGTAATCCGTTCCAGCAGAAGGGCATAGGCGCGGGCGGCCTTCTGATCCGATGCGATGATCATGCCGCCGGCGTCGGGCACTCCGCCGTCGCGCAATTGCTGCAGTCGGGTATCGGCGGCGGAGATCACCGCGGGCATCCACTCGCCGGCCGGATCCAGTGCGGTGCGCCACGCGCGGGCGGTGTGCTCGGTGCTGGCCGGCTCGCCGAGCCGCGCGGCGTACTCGGCACCCGCGCTGTCGCGCCAGCGGGTCTCACCGGAGTAAGCCAGGAACACCACGGGACGCACCACGCCGTCGGCCAGCGCGTCGGCGTAGCCGTAGCTGTGATCGGCCGCCGAGCGCAGCACGCCGTTGCCGTCGGGCTCGTAGCGGACGAACGGGATCGCGGCATCGTCACTGCGGAAAGGTGTGCCGGTCAACGCCAGTCGCCGGGTGGCGTCGCCGAAAGCCTCGCGGATGCTCTCACCCCAGCTCTTGGTGTCCCCGCCGTGATGGATCTCGTCGAAGATCACCAGGGTGCGCCTGCTCTCGGTGCGCACCCGATGCCGGGCGGGATGGCTGGCCACCTGGGCGTAGGTGACGACGATGCCGTGGTACTCCGCCGAGGTATGCGCGGCGGCGTTGCGGAATTTGGGATCCAGCGCGATGCCGTCGGCAGCGGCCGCCAGCGCCCACTGCGTCTTGAGGTGCTCGGTGGGCACCACCACGGTGATCGTGTCGACGCTGCGATCGGCCAGCAGCTCGGTGGCGATCCGCAGAGCAAACGCTGTCTTGCCAGCGCCGGGGGTAGCGACCAGCAAGAAATCACGCGGCTTGGCGGTTAGGTACCGCACCAAGGCTCGCCGCTGCCAGCCCCGCAAAGCCCGGGTGCTGGGCGCTTCACTAGCCCGCACCCTTAAGACTCCTAACTGGTCGAGATGCAGTCTAGGACAAGCACATCGGGGCCCGCATCTTCCCAGGACAGCGGCGCGTCGACGGCAGGCCTATTGTCAGATCGTGATTATCGGACTGGCCCACACCGGGGTTTGCGTGCCCGACTGCGAAGCGGCGGTGGCGTTCTACCGAGACGTGTTGGGCATGCGGGTGCTGTCGCCACCGTACGTGATGGCCGGCGACGCGATCCGCGACGATATGGGCGAGCTGGTGTCCGATCCCACCATGAAAGCGGCCATCGTCGGGTTTGATGACGACGGCGATCGGGTCCTCGAAGTGATTGAGTACCTCGGTGTCGTCGGCGGCGATCAGCGAAGCACCGCGGCGTTAACCGACCACGGTTTGTCGCACGTCGGGCTGATCTGCGAGGACCTCGACGTGACAAGGGCTGAGCTCGAGGCCAGAGGGGTGCGCTTTCTGGTCGACGGCATTGCCGACGTAGCGCGGGTCCGCACGACATGGTTCGTCGACCCGTGGGGCGTGGTGTTCATTCTTGTCGAGAAAAGCAAGCCGGCGCGTCCCTACTTTGCGCAGTGGGACTGAAGGCGGCTACACGAAGAAGTTGTCGTGGCGGATGAACCACTCCCGGCGTTCGTCATCGGTCATGTCGGCCAACGCGCTGAAGCCCTCGAAGTAAGCCTCCCGCGGCGCGCCCGGAGCGAACAGCATCAAGACTGCCGCGGGTTCATCGGCCTCGTTGCGAAAACCGTGGATGCCGCCGGGCGGGATGTAGAGGAAGTCGTGCGGGTGGCCGTCGGTCCAGTCGTTACCGTCGTAGAGCTTCATCGTGCCGGACAGCACGAAGAAAGCCTCGGACATGGCCCGGTGAAAGTGCGGACCGGGCCCGCCTCCGGCCGGAGCGATGTCGACGCGATACAGACCATAATCACCGCCGGTGGCTTGCTGATTGGCCAAGTAGTGGTACTTGACGCCGTAGCTCTCGTAGTCCGGCGGCGCCCCTCCTGATTCAGGGCTACGCCTCAACCAAGCGCTGACTTCCGGCTCGTCCTGGAGGTAGCGGGGCTCGGGATAGGGCGGCACCACGAGCGACATTAGTGCTCCATTGGGGGTTTCGGTTGTGTCTTAGCATCGGTGCTGTGCCGAAGCCGATCGCCGACGAAAACGTCCGCGCGGAAAGGCTTCTTGATGCCCAGGATAAAGCGGCGCAATTGTTCGACGAGATCGAGCGCCGCGAAATGATCCGCCCGGGCGTCGGTGAGCAGGAGTTGTCCGACGAGATCCGCGACCTGGCCGCCCAGCTGCTCGGCGTGACGGGCCACTGGCATCGGCGGATTGTGCGCGCCGGGGAAAACACCCTGCAGCCTTTTCGGGAGCACCCGCCGGATCGGGTGGTCGCCGACGGCGACATCGTGTTCTTGGACCTGGGTCCGATCTTCGAGGAGTGGGAGGCCGACTTCGGCCGCACGTTCGTGCTGAGCGATGACCCGGACAAGCTGGCTATCCGCGATGCCTTACCACGGGTGTGGCGGGCCGGGCGCGACCATTTCGAAAGTCATCCCGATATCACCGGCGCCGAGTTGTACGACTACGTCGTCGGGCTGGCCCACGCCGAGGGTTTCGAGTTCGGCAGCCCCATCGCCGGCCATCTGCTCGGGGAGTTTCCGCACAAGAAGATCGTCGGCACCGGCGTCGAGTGGTACATCACGGCGGGGTCGGACAAGCCGATGCGGCGCAAGGATCCCAATGGCCTTGTCTGCCATTGGATTCTCGAGATCCATCTGAACGACTCGGCCCGCGGCTTCGGCGGTTTCTACGAGCAGTTGCTCGACCTGCCCTGAGCCGAATCAGCCGACGGGATAAACCACCCTGGTCAGCTCCTCGGAGACTGCCCACAGCCGGCGCTGCCGGTCGACGTCGTGGGACTTGCGGCTGGATCCCACCACCTTTGGGTAGCCGCGCGTTTGCGCGAAGCCGTCGGGTCCGAAGTACTGGCCGCCGAGCACCTGCGGGTCGCTGGCAGCACGAAGTGTCGGCAGGGCGCCCATGGTCGCGTCTTGGAATAGCGG